>NZ_JBARYR010000310.1:0-7130 GCF_049648075.1 Rubrivirga sp.
CGGAGGGCGAGCCCGACGAAGGCCGCGAGCTGCTTGTGGGTCTGCCCGTCGGTGTGCGCCGCGCCGTCGCCCTCGAGGCCGCGCCCGACGCCATGTGGGAGTCGCTCGTGGCCGACTTGCAAGACACGTTCTCCGCGCGTGGCAAGACGGGCCGCATCGGGTCGGCGCAGACGTGGCACAACGGCAACCTGCGCGCGACGCTGACCCCGTCCGGCGACGGTGCTCGTCTGCGTCTTCAGACCAACCGACGTGACGACACCCGCAACCTGCTCATCGCGATGATGGTCACGGCTGCGCTCGCCGTGTTTTTCGCGATCACCGGAGATGGAGACGCCGGCGTGATGACGATGGTGTCGGTCGGGCTGGCCGCTCTCGCGATCGTTCGTCAGACGACGTGGGCTCGCACGCGGGAGCGCCAGATGGACGCCGTCGCGGCCCGAGCTCAACGCGGCGCACGCGCCCTCGACCCCATCGCGTCCTCGAGAGCCGATAGGCCGGTGCAGCCAACGCCGACGCCGGTTCGCCTCGACCTGCTCGACCTCGAGGACGCCACCGACGGCGAACGAACGAAGCGCCCTCGAGGACGGACGCGGAGCTAAACCGGCTCGCCCTCGAGGGCGTCGGCTTGACACGAACGGCACGACCTGGGACGTACCTTGGACGTACGAGCACGGCCGCTCACCACGTCGGCTCCTTCCCCCCTGCCAGACCGCATGGACACGCCCACAAAGTCCCCGCTCCGCCCCGGCCAGGTCGCCCTCAAGAAAGCGCCCGCCGGCGCCGACCTCGAGGTCGAATCGGGAGGCGACGGATTCGCCCTCGAGTTGCCCGTCGTCACCAAGCCGCAGGTCGCGAACCGGCCCGGCGGACGTCCCAAGTGGCTGCGCGCGAAGCTCCCCTACGGCGAGACGTTCCGCGACGTCCAAAAGACGATCGAGGAGTTCGACCTGCACACCGTGTGCTCCTCGGCGCGGTGCCCGAACATGGGCGAGTGCTGGAGCGCCGGCACGGCCACGTTCATGATCCTGGGCAACGTCTGCACGCGCGGCTGCTCGTTCTGCGCCGTGTTGACGGGTCGCCCCGAGCAGAAGGAGCTCGACTACGACGAGCCGCGTCGCGTGGCCGAGGCCGCTCGCCTGATGGGCTTGCAGCACGTCGTCGTGACGTCGATCAACCGCGACGACCGCAAGGACGGCGGCGCCCCGATCTTCGCCGAGGTGATCCGGCTGGTCCACGACCAGGGCCAGACCATCGAGGTCCTGATCCCCGACATGAAGGGCGAGCGCTCGGCCTTGGAGACCGTCTTCGACGCGCGCCCCGAGGTCTTGAACCACAACGTCGAGACCGTCCCCCGCCTCTACCGCCGCGTCCGCCCCCAGGCCGACTACCAGCGGTCGCTCGACGTCATCCAGCTCGCGAAGACCGAGTACGACCTCCGCACCAAGTCCGGCATCATGGTCGGGCTGGGCGAGACCCAGGACGAGGTCGTGTCCCTGATGGCCGACTTCGCCGCCCACGGCGTCGACGTGATGACCATCGGCCAGTACCTCCAGCCGACGCGCCACCACCTGCCGGTCGAGGAGTTCGTCCACCCGGACACGTTCGCGTGGTACAAAGAGCAGGGCGAGGCGTTGGGCATCGAGCACGTCGAGAGCGGGCCGCTGGTGCGGAGCTCCTACCACGCCGAGCGGCATGTTTAGGACGAGGGACAGGGGATACGGGATGGAGAGATCCACCTCTCTGTCGCTCCTTGCCTTGTCCCTCATCCCTCTCTTCGCCCTCTCCGGTTGCCGCACCGTCCTCGATGGCGTCGCGGGCGTCTTCGGCCCCGGCAACGTCGGCGAGACCGTCGATGCGCACGTGGTGTATCGGCTCCGACCGGGTTGCCCCGCGATGCTGGCCCGGACGATTCAGAACGGCTACACCGTCTTGATCCCGCGCGCCGTCCCCGTCCTCGAGGGCGTAGATCCGCTCTTGGGGCGAGACATCGAGGAGACGGGTGTGTTCGAAGGCCCTGTCCGAGCGGGTGAGGTCGTGTTTCGATACGTCCCTCCTGCGGCGTCGGACACCTGGGCCTCCGGTCCCGTCGACGTCGTCGCGGACGTGGATGCGGTTCGGCTCGACCTCGAGGGCGGGCACGACCGCATGGTGGCGCTGTGCGGCCCGCTCCCAAGCCCGTCCGACCCCGACGTCCCTCGCCTTCCAGGCCAGGACCTGTGACCCTGCCTGCCTACGACGCCGCCGATCCCACCGCCTACGTCGAGTCCCGGCTGGCACTAGTCGAGGGCCAAGACCCCATCGCGCTCCTCGAGGCCGCACCGGGCCGGGTCGCCCGCGCCCTCGAGGGCGTCACCGAAAAAGACGCACGTCGGCCAGAAGCAGACGGGGCGTGGTCCATCCTCGAGGTCGTCCGTCACCTCGCCGATTCCGAGATCGTCTACGGCTACCGACTCCGCCTGATCGCCAGTGCCGACCGGCCCGAGATCGTCGGGTACGACCAGGAGACCTGGGCCGAGACGTTGAAGTACCACCGAGGCACCGTCGCCGACGCTCATGGGGACTACGCGTCGGCGCGCCGTAGCACGGTTCGGTTTCTGACGTCCCTGCCGGGCGCCGCGTGGGACCGCGTGGGACTGCACAGTGAGCGGGGCGAGGAGAGCATCCGCCGCATCGTGGCGTTGCTGGCCGCGCATGACATCGGGCACGGGCAACAGATCGAGCGCGTCCGCTCCGTCCTCGATGTGTAGCGCCCTCGAGGAGGGCTAATCGGTCTCGAATCCCAGGATGCGGTAGCCGATCTCCTCGTCAGCAATCTCGAACGCGTAGTCCAGGAACACGCTGACCGGGAGAGGGGCGTCGGCCTCGAGGACGCGGACGGTCACCGCGTCGGCCTCGAGAAAGCCGTTGGCGGCAATAGTGTACAGCGAGTTCACGGTGAGGACGACGAGCGAGATCGGGTGGTCTAGGACGGGTTCTCCGTTCTGCCATGCCTCGAGGACTTGGCCACCCTCGACGCGGACGTCGACGACCTGAGGGGCGCAGAAGCAGATCACCTCGTAGCGCAGCCAATAGTCCTCGGGGCCAGCGGTGTCCCACGCCGCTTGGAAAGACGCGAGGTTGTCGGCCGTATCGACCTCGAGGGCGAGTGAGGCGTCAACTGTGGCGATCGAGGGCGGGCCGTCACTGCCGACCGTGTCGCATGCGGAGAGCACGAGAGCGGAGAAAAAGACGAGCGCGCGAATGGACCACGCAGGAAGGGACGGCGAACGTATCGCCCCGTCCTCGTCGATGCTCATGCGTTACGCCGAAGGGGTCGCCGGGGAGCCCCGGCGGTACAGGGCGAGCGACGGACGGCCAGAGGTCAGTGCCGTCGGATCCCGAGGCCCATGTAGCCGATGGCCCACGACCGCGTCTTGGTGAACGCGAACTCAGGGTCGACGCGTCGCCGCAGAATCGAGCGCCAGAACGGCGCGCCGAGTCGAGGACGGACGCCTTGGATGTCCACGATCTCCAAGCCCTCGAGGGCGGCCCACTCACCGAGCGTCGTCGGAGGGACGAACAGGCGCCAGACGTGGACGTGGTCGGGCGTCTCGCGCGTCACGAACTTGAAGCCGTGGACGGCGAGCAGCCACGACAGTGGCGTCTGGTTGAACGTGTTGAACAGGACAATGCCGCCCTTTCTGACCACGCGCGTCGCCTCGGCCAACAGCTTCCGCTGGTCCTCGACGTGCTCGATCACGTCGAACAGCAGGACCGCGTCGACGGACCCGTCCCCGTGATCGAGATTCGTTGCGTCGGCCACGCGGAACGTGGCGTCCAAGCCATCTGCCCGCGAGCGCGCGACCTCGAGGGACGACTCGGACAGGTCTACGCCCTCGACGCGAAACCCTTTCTCCGCGAGCGGCAGCGAGACCAGGCCACCCCCGCAGGCCACGTCGAGAACGCGGGCGCCCGACTCGATCCCGAACTCGTGGAAGGCCTCGAGGGCGTACTCGAGCTTCAGGTCGGTCTCGGCACGGAGCAGCGCGATCGCGTGGTCTCCGCCCTCGAACCAGCGGTCGCCGAGGTCGTCGTAGAAGGCGTTGTTGACGGGCGTCACGGGCAAGCGCGGGGGGCCTCCACAGACGACCCGCGACCGGCGGGGTTCAAGAACTCCTATCGGGAACGCCCCCGCGCTACGCCTTCCGCATCAGGTTGCCGACGACCGTCAGGCCGGGGCCGAAGGCGACCGAGCACACCAGAGCGCCCGACGGCACAGCGGCGTCGGATGCGATCCGCTCCCAGATGTGGGGCAGCGTCGTCGAGGACATGTTGCCGCGGTCGCGCAGGACCGACTGGCTGTGGGCCACCTTCTCGTCCTCGATGCCGAGCGCCGACGCCGTGCTCTCGATCACGCGCGGCCCTCCGGGGTGGACGGCGAAGACATCGACATCATCGACCCCGAGCCCGTTGCGGCTGAGGAACGCCTCGAGGACGCCGGCCACGTTCGTCTGGATGTGCTCGGGGACGCGGCGGCTCAACGTCATCTGGAACGCGACGCCGGCCGGACGCCAGGTCATCTCGCCCAGCGTGTCCGGGATGATAGCCTCGACGTGGTCCAACAGCGCGAAGTCGGAGCCCTCTGGAGTGGAACTCACGTCGAGCCGCGCAGCGCCGTCGGCGAACAGGCACTGCTGGACGATCTGCTCAGGGTCCGTCGTGGCCGGGTGGTGGTGCAACGTGCACAGCTCGATCAGGAAGATGGCCGCGCGCGCGTCGCCCTCGAGGTCGGATCCAGAGTCGCCTACGCCCACCCGACGCATCGAGGTCGCGCTCACGACGTCGGCGGCGGTCGCCAGGGCAGGCAGCGCGGCGTAGCACCCCATGTGCCCGACGCTCAAGACCCGGGCGTGGTCGCCCCACGCTCGGTCCGCGATCACGCGTTGGACGGCGCTCGGGCTGTCGTAGCCCGTGCAACTCACTTGAACGATAGCGTCGGGCGCCTCGAGGTCGGACGCGAAGGCGTCGTGAGCGACGCGGTTGGCCGTCTCGGCGAACAGCTCCATCCGGCGCTCGAGCGGCGCCTGATGCCACGGGGCCGGAGGTCCGGGAGCAACCTCGCCATCGCCGGACACTGGGGACCGGTGAAGCTGCATCCGGTCCCAGTCGAGGTGCGTGTAGTCCTCGAGGGCGGTGACGCGGTGCTGGATGTTGGTCTTCCGCTCCAGCAGGTCGTAGTACCGCTCGGCGCGGTCGGCGCCGGGGAGCACGGTCGTCTCGGCGGCATGTCGCAGGCCCGCCTTCATCCACGCGATCCCCTCTTCTTGCCGGAGCGTGTACCCGAGCGGGAGCGAGCGGACGGAGAGGTAGGCGCGTGGCGTCATGATGGTGGGGTCGGGCGGGGATTACGCGCGACGGCTGTCCAGTCGTACGCCGGGCGAGAGCCTCCCGTTCACCCAAGGGCATTCCCGATGACTCGTCCTCGAGGGCGCTAGTTGACGCCGACGAACTTGAGCTTCGCGCCCGACGCCTGCAGGTCGAGGCGCCGCTCGAACCGCGTCGAGTCGCCGGCCGCCACGCTCCTCACCTGGACGATGACGTCCTCGAGGGGCCGGTTGTCGTCGTCGTAGAGCGTGACGAACACGTCGGCCGACGTGATCGGAGCCTGGCCCTGGTTGACGAGGTAGCCGGTCAGTGTGGGATAGCTGCGGCCTTCGCGCTGGAGCTTGAGACCGGACACGTCGGCCTGAGAGGTCGGGCCGCCGCATGCGGAGAGCGCGAGGACGAGGGCGGCGACGAGAGAGAATCGGAGCACGGAAGAGGCGTCGGGACGGCGAAAGAACGCACCTCCCGACCAGAATTGCCTGACCACGGTCTAAAGAATGACCGAGGGCGGGTGGTGCGCTCCTCGCCCTCGAGGGCGGGACTCGACACGTGGAGCGGCACATCCGGGACAATCTGGAGGCTCCCATTTTAGATCCATTGGGTTCACATGAGGGCAGCGAGCCCGCCAGGAGAGAGTCTGAGGCAGTCACTCACGCCACGCCCATGCGCCGCCTCTGCCTTCTCATCGCCCTCGCCATTCTCACCCTGCCAGTCGCCGTCTCTGCGCAACCGATCGACCTCGATGACGCTACGAAAGATGTCCTCCGCATCGAACTCCGCGAGATGTACGCCGCGGACCAACGGGTCCGCGACATGAACACCGTCGGGACGTTCTCTCCATGCGAGGCGGAGCGCGCGAGGGCTCACCTGGACTCCTGTCCAACGCCGGAGGCCTGAGCGCCTACCTCGAGGGCGAAGCCGTCCTCGAAGCCGAGGCTGAAGCTCGCCTCTCCGACGCGGAGCGCGACCACCCGCTCGCGATGCAGATCGCCGTCGACGACGCCAACGTTGCCCGGCTCCGCGAGATCACCGAGGAGCACGGGTGGCCCCACTCCGACCGCATCGGCGGCGACACGAACACCTTCATCTTCCTGCTCCGCACGCACCCGGACACTCTCGAGGCCATGCTCCCGCTCCTCCGCCGAGAGGTCGGCGCCGGCCGGATGCCCGCCGAGTCGTACGCGAGGGCCGTCGACAAGGGCCGCTTTATCCGACGCCAGCCCCAGCTCTACGGGACGAGCGGTGTGTTCGATCCCGAGACCCGGACCGTGAGGCCTCCGCACATCGAGAGCATTGAGAGCTCCAACGCAGCGCGCGCTGAGATCGGTCTGGAGCCGCTCGAGGACTACGTCGAGGTCGGCGACTAGTCGAGCGGGCGCATGTCGGTCACGAGGTACCCGATCTCCTCGTCGGCGAGCATCGAGTCGTAGTCGATCGACAGGTTGGCCGGGAATCCGTAGGCCGGGTCGAACTCGACCTCGACGGACTCGGCGCGGCTGGAGTACGCGTTCGAGAGCAGCTCGAACAACCCGTCGACCGTCTCGGCGCGGTCGAGGTCGACCGACTCGCCCTCGAGGACGACGGACGTGACCTCGCCGTCCCGGACGGTGACGTCGTACGGGCCGGTAAAGTCGGGGACCATGCAGAAGCAGACGCGCTGGAGCGTCATCGTGTACGACTCGATCTCGGCGTCCTCCCAGCGCTGGACGGCGTCCTCGAGGGCCTCGGGCCGCTCCGCGACGGTGCCGGTCGGCTTGGGCGACGCG
>NZ_JBARYR010000311.1:0-6534 GCF_049648075.1 Rubrivirga sp.
TCCCGGGACAGCGGGCTGCGCCGCTCGCAAGAGTGCGAGGGCGGCACGGAGGGCGACGATCGAGGGCGAGGGCACGGGGGCAGTCGGAGGCCCGAGCAAGCTAGCGGCCTGACGAGGCCACCGGGGAGTCCCCGAGATGGCGGAGCAACGGCTTGATAACGGAACGGGCCGGGGGTCTCTGGGTAGAGTCGAGTGCCCTTCTCCCTGGTCCCCTTCCCCGCTGTTCCGTGGACGTGGGCGCTCCGAGACTCTCGACGCGCCTCCCCTCTGTCCCTCGGATCACACGGCCGCCGCCCGGCAGCCACCGACCAACCCGAAGCCCGCTTGCTCCCCGCAGGCGGGCTTCTCTCGTTCGCCCTCGAGGGCGAATCCCCATAGCTGCGCAGCCGACCTCGAGGTTGGAGCCGTCGCAGAGCGTCCTCGAGGACGGCTCAGCAGATCAGGTCGAGCGCCTCGGCCAGCCGACGCACCGGAATCACCTCCAGGCCCTTCGGCGGCTTGAGCCCCTTCATGTTGGCCTTGGGCACCATCGCGCGCTCGAACCCGAGCTGCTTGATCTCGGTCAGCCGCGCGTCCAGCCGGCTCACGGCCCGGACCTCGCCGCCCAGCCCGACCTCGCCCACGGCCACCGTTCCCGAGTCGAGCGGCACGTCGCGCAGCGACGACGCGACTGCGAGCGCGACGGACAGGTCCACGGCCGGCTCCTCGAGCCGAACGCCGCCGGCCACGTTGAGGAACACGTCGTTCTGCGAGAACCGGAGCCCCTCGCGTTTCTCCAAGACGGCGAGCAAAACCTGGAGACGCTTGGCGTCGAACCCGGTCGTCGTCCGCTGCGGCGTCCCGTAGCTCGTCGACGCGACGAGGGCCTGGACCTCGACCAGGAGCGGGCGCGTGCCCTCGAGGGCGCAGACGACGGCCGAGCCTGACGACCCGAACTGGCGCTCGCTCAAAAACAGTGCGCTCGGGTTGCCGACCTCCTTGAGACCGCCCTCGCGCATCTCGAACACGCCCAGCTCGTGGGCCGCGCCGAACCGGTTCTTGACCGCCCGCAGGATCCGGTACGCGTGGTGCCGGTCGCCCTCGAAGTGCAAGACGGTGTCGACCATGTGCTCGAGCACGCGCGGCCCCGCGATCGAGCCCTGCTTGGTGACGTGGCCGATCAGGAACGTCGTCGTCGGCAACGTCTTGGTCACGTCCAAGAGCGCCGCCGTGGACTCGCGGACCTGGGACACGCTGCCCGGGGCGCTCGTCAGGTCGGGCCGGTAGACCGTCTGGATCGAGTCGACGACCATGAAGTCGGGCTGCAGGTCGTAGGCGGCGGCCAAGATGGCCTCGACGTTCGTCTCGGGAAAGAGGTACAGCCCGTCCGGGTCGACGCCCATCCTCTGGGCGCGGAGTTTGACCTGCTGCGCACTCTCCTCGCCGGTCACGTACAACAGGGTGTTGCCATCCAAGCCGCGGCCGAGCTCCGTCATGAGCGTCGACTTGCCGATGCCGGGGTCGCCGGCCACCAACGTTAGGCTCCCCATCATGGCTCCGCCGCCCAGCACGCGGTCGAACTCGGCCAACCCCGTCGGGATGCGGTGGCGCTCGGCGATGGTCACGTCGCTCAGGCGCTGCGGCCTCGAGGCCCCGTACGCGCCCGACATCCGGGGCGCCTGCCCGGTCCCGCCGTCGCCGGACAGCGACTTGCCGCCGCGCATCACGGGCGCCTTGACCTTGGTGGGCACGGCCTCCTCAACGAGGGTGTTCCACTCTTTGCAGCCGCTGCACTGCCCGGCCCACCGGGGCGTCGTGTAGCCGCAGTCCTGGCAGGCGTACTGAGTTTTTGCTTTGGCCATGATGTTTCGGGCGACGTCCTCGAGGACGGAAAGGGCACGGCCTCGAGGTCGGGAACCCGCCGGGTGACGGGCAGCGTTGGCTGCGCCAGCCTGGCGGCTCTCGAGGACGGATCGGGTAAGAGAGAGCGGAGGGCGCGCGTCGGCCTCGCCCGTAGCTTGTGGAAGGTCGCCCCGGCCGCTGTCACCCGCCCGTCACCGGTCCGCATGGACGCCACCGCCCCCGACATTCTGGACCGCGAGCCCCGAGACGACGACCCGTCCTCGAGGACGACCGCCGGCGAACGCATCCGCGACGGGTTCGCGCCGCTGTGGGCGGTGCCCCGGGACCTGATCGGGGGGCTCGGCGCATACGCCACCCTCATCGGTCAGGCGTTCAACCTGCCGCGCGACCTGCGACCGAGCCTGTACGCGCGCAACCTGGCACAGCAGATGGTCCAGGTCGGCATCGACTCGATCCCGATCGTCGCACTCGCGTCGGCGTTTTCCGGCGGCGTGATCGTGGTCCAGGCGATCTACCAACTCGAGAACCCACTCCTGCCACTGACCATCGTCGGGACCTTCGCGCAGCAGTCGATCTTGCTCGAGCTCGCGACGCTGGTGACCGCGTTCGTGCTGTGCGGTCGGGTCGGGGCGCGGATCGCGGCCGAGATCGGGACGATGCGCGTCAAGGAGCAGATCGACGCCTTGGAGGCGATGGGGCTCAACTCGAAGAGCTACCTGGTCGTCCCGAGGGTGCTGGCGGGCGTCCTGATGTTTCCGGTCCTGTACGTCGTCTCGGGGACGGTCGGGATGGCCTTCGGGGCCGTCGTCGCGGAGGCGTCGGGTGAGCTGACGGTCCAGACGTTCTGGGAGGGCGCCCGGCTCTTTTTTCGCCCCTACGACGTGTTCTTCGGACTCGTAAAGTCGCTGGTGTTCGGATTCCTCATCACGTCGATCGCGTGCTACACGGGCTACAATGCGGGCGGCGGCGCCGAGGGCGTCGGGCAGGCCACGACGCGGGCGGCCGTCCTGGCCTGCGTCTGGGTCCTGTGCGCCGACTACGTCCTGGCGGCGGTGCTGCTATGAGGTGTTGGGGACTGGGGATTAGGGATTGGGGTGTGAGAGACCGCGATCGTATTCGGCCTCGAGGTCGGACCAGGGACGCCGTGTACGTCCGGTCCGTCCTCGAGGGCGCAGCCAACCTCGAGGCCGCGCCATTGCGCCCCCAATCCCTAACCCCTAACACCCAACCCCCACCGTCCGCGTGATCCAAATCCGCAACCTGGCCAAGAGCTTCGGCGGCGTCTCCGTGCTCCGGGACGTCGACCTCGATGTGCCCGAGGGCGAAGTGACGTGCATCATCGGCCGGTCGGGGTCGGGCAAGAGCGTGCTGATGCGGCACATCATCGGCCTCATGACGCCGGACGCGGGGCGCGTGGTCGTGGACGGCGCGCCGCTCGACGAGCTGACCTACGCCGAGCTCCGCCAGGTCCGGCGCAAGTTTGGCGTGCTGTTCCAAGGCGGCGCCCTGTTCGACTCGATGTCGGCACGCGACAACGTGGAGTTCCCGCTGCGCACGTTCACCGACCTGACGGTGGCCGAGGTCCGAGACCGAGCGAGCGAGTGCCTGGCACTCGTCGAGCTCCCCGACGCCGGGCCGAAGCGACCGGCCGAGCTTTCGGGCGGTCAGCAAAAGCGCGTCGCTCTGGCGCGCGCCATCGCCATCGAGCCCAAGTACATCCTCTACGACGAGCCAACGTCCGGGCTCGACCCGGAGACCTCGAACACGATCGACGAATTGATCCACCGGCTGGGCACGACGATGGGGACCACGAGCGTAGTGGTGACCCACGACATGCACTCCGTCCTGTCCATCGCCGATCGGATCGCGTTCGTCCACGACAAGACGGTCTCCTGGACCGGCACCGTCGACGAGCTCCACCGCTCGGACGACCCGGCGCTCTCGTCGTTCGTGCGCGCCAACGAATACAAGATCGGCGCCCCGTCTCAGACCGCCTGAACCTGTCGCCCTCGAGAGCCGCAAGGCCGGCGCAGCCAACGCTTCTATGACCAACGAAATCAAGGTCGGCCTCTCCATCCTGCTGTCGGCCGTCGTCATCTTCGCCGGCGTCCGGTTCCTCTCGGGCCAACCGCTGTTCGGCGCCGGCTACGAGGTCGTGACCGTGTTCGACGACGCCCAAGGGCTGACGTCGGGCGCCATCGTCCGGCTCAACGGCGTCAGGGTGGGCGAGGCCCGCTCGGTCGAGCTTAGCCCGAACGCCCGGAGCGTCTTGGTCACGATGGCCATCGACCGCGACGTCGAGATCCCGCGCGGGTCGACGGTCCAGACGTCGGGTCTGTCGGCGCTGGGCGAGGTCAACATCGAGATCACACCCCCACAAGGTGCCGGCGCGGGGCGGCCATTGGCAGGAGGCGACACGCTGATCGCGTCGACGACGCCGGACATCTTCGACCTCATCGCGGGCGAGTCCAACTCGCTCACGGCCCGCGCCGACACGGCGTTGATCGGGGCGGTCAACACGTTCACCACGCTCGACCGAATCCTCCAAAACTCGGGCGGCGACATCGAGGCCGTGCTCGCGCAGCTCCGCTTTCTGACACAGGCGACGACGACGCTCGTCACCCAAGAGCAGGGCCGGATCGACCGGACGCTCCGCTCCCTCGAGGACGCAGCGGCGAACGCGAGCGGGGTCTCGGACCGCGTCGGGCGCAACGTCGAGGACCTGTCGGTCATCGTCGGCAACGACGTGGTCGCGACGTCGGGGACGGTCCGGCTCTTGGCCGAGACGAACGCGGACTCGGTCACGGCGGCGGTCAACAACCTGTCGTCGGCGCTGCGCCGGGCGGACGGCCAGCTCGAGCAGCTGACGGCGCTGACCTCGAACCTCGCGACCTTGACGGCCGACCTCGACTCGACGCTCAACTCGGACCAGGGCACGATGGGGCTCCTGCTCCGCGACCCGTCGCTGTACTACAACGCGAACGCGACCATGGCGGCGATCCAGCAACTCGTGCAGGACTTGCAGACGGATCCGGGCCGCTACCTCGGCGAACTCGAGGGCGTGGTCAAGGTGTTTTAAGAGTCCAGCTCGATACGTCAACGCAGGCGAAACTCGACGGCCACCTCTACGAAGTCGATGAACGGTGGGGCCGGAAAGAACTCGGCTTGGCGGACGCCAGCTAGTGCGGCCTCGACCAGCAACTCGTTCGATCGCGAGAGCGACCGGGCGGCAGTAACTCGACCTGTCGTATCGACGACAGCCTCGACGCGCACCACTCCCTCGATGTAGGCACGACGCGCAAACTCTGGATACTCGACCGCCGACGCGAGGAGATGCCAGTCGTAGCCGAGCGAGGCAACCGACTCGGGAGCAAACGCAGCGGCTGAGACACCAGTGAGTGGTAGTGGCCTGCTGCGATCTGGACAGCATCCACAGTAACCCATTTTGACTGGCTCTTCCGTAGTCGCGCAGCCTGAGGAGGCAACCACAATGGCACACAGGAACGCGGGAAGAAGTCGGCTCACAGCGTGGGCGGTTGCACTAGCATGGTATCGGCCGGTAGTCGGCGAGCCAAGTCAACTCCAAATACACTAGCAGGTTTGGAGCCAGACCGAGCACCAGACCACGACTGATTGACTGCGACCTCGAGGGCGCGGATAACGCGCTGGCTAGAGGAATCAGCTTGGCCGATCTAACGGCCTCGAGGGCGGCTCGTCCTCGAGGTAGACTACGGCGTCCCGACCTCGACGCCATGCGCCTCGCACTCCTCGTCCTTCTCGCCGCCCCGCTCGCCCTCGCCCAGGACGCCCCGCCGCTGGGACTGATGGACGTGTTCGAGCTCGAGTACGCCGCAGATCCCCAGATCTCGCCCGACGGACAAACCGTCGTCTACCGCCGCAACCGGCTCGACGTCCAGACCGACCGCGTGCGCGGCGACCTGTGGCAGATCGGCGCCGACGGCACCGGTCACCGGCCGCTCGTCACCGGCGTCGACGCGAGCGGAGCGCAGTGGTCGCCGGACGGAACACGTCTGGCGTACCTCGCCCAAGACACCGACGAGGAGCGGCGGCACTTGATGGTCCACTACCTCGAGGACGGCGTGACCGTCCCGGTCGCGCGCCTCGCCTCGACGCCGGGTGGCATCGCGTGGTCCCCCGACGGGCAGCACTTGGCGTTCACGCGCTTCGTCGAGGGCGAGGCGCCCTCGATGGTGTCCCTCCCCGGCCCGCCGGCCGGCGCCGAGTGGGCCGACGCTCCGATCGTGATCGAGGAGACGAACTGGCGGAGCGACGGGTCAGGCTACACCAAGCCGGGCGCCCGGCAGCTGTTCGTCGTCTCGGCCGAGGGCGGCACACCGCGCCAACTCACCGACGGACCATTCGACGTCAACGGGACGCCCGCTTGGACGCCGGACGGATCGGCCCTGGTCGTCTCGAGCGACCGCCGCCCCGACGCCGACCTCGATCCGGGCGACTCGGAGCTGTATCGCATCGAGGTCGCGACCGGCGCGATGACGGCACTTACCAGCCGCGTCGGGCGGGACTCGTCCCCGGCCATCAGCCCCGACGGCCTGCTCGCGTACACCGGCGCCGACGACCGTCGGCTCGGCTACCAGATCTCCGCTCTGACCGTCGCCGACCGCGGCCTCGAGGGCGGCAGCCGCCTGCTCGCCGACCTCGACCGCGACGTCC
>NZ_JBARYR010000312.1:0-2411 GCF_049648075.1 Rubrivirga sp.
AGCCTATACAACTATCGTAGTCATTGCTCACGAATTTGTTGGTGTTTGGAAGGTTAACAAAATACCGGAATCCGCCGCTTTTTTGGCTAATACGGCAGACCCAAACGAAGCTCCTAATAAAGTAGGAAGGCAGAATAAACGAAAAAGCCAACAGGGCTTGCAGCAAGAAATACTACAAACCGCGCTGTATCGGCTAATGCCGAGTGACCTCAAGGGTGAGTTGTTTGCTGGTAAGAAAAGCTTAATTTATGAATCACATGAGATTCTTAAGATTCTACGGAACCTGGATTCTAACCGTATTCAGATAAACCCTCGCGGTTTTATCCGCTCGGTGGAGCTAATGAGAAAGTTCTTTCCTACTCCGATTGATGCTATCCATGCGTTTTATACGATTGTGGCCTACTGGGATATTACTTGTACTGTAGCTGAAAATGAATACGAAAACGGAGTACGGGTAGTAGGATTTAAAGGTAATAAGAGTAGTGAATTGGTGGAAATAGCTCCTAATTTGCGAGCTGATTTTAAACACTTTGTAGAAACCCACTACGTTTTTACTAACGAAGGCTCGGGGCTAACGGCTGACTACTACTTTAGCCGCTTTGATGAAGTGCTCTCCGAGATTAACCCGGAGTACGCTAAGCAGCACGGCATTTTCTTTACGGACGAGAATCTCAGCAAGTTTGCGCTGTGGTTTGTAGGGGAACAGTTCCACCCCGACATTAGCGAACGCTACATTGTGTTTGACCCGGCGGGTGGTTCGGGTAACTTGGTCTCAAGCTGGCGGGGTAATTTGAAGCACAAAGTAGTTTCCGAACTCCAACCCGATTTGCTGCGCACCATTGAACGGCGAATGAAGATTGACCCCTACCATACGCAAAAGGGGTTTACCATCATTCCTAAAACATCAGAAAACCGAGGGTTGAACTTTCTAAATCGCTCAGCGGAAGACTACTTAGGCGAAGTACAAAAAACACTAGAGGAAAAACACTTGCAGTTTGATAAGCCATTGGCCTTTCTACTAAACCCACCCTATAAAAATACCGATGAGAACCAACAGATCCGAGAAAAGGCCGAAGCTCACTACGATATTCACGAGTCTATCATAGAACTAACGGGTGAAGATGCTGGAAAGGAGCGTTATCTCGCTTTTTTAGGGCAGATCATACGAATGGCCGAAGTGCAGGTGCGTAATGACTCTGAGTTGCAACCCATCGTGATGATTTTCACGCCTACCTCCTGGCTTATTCCGCGCCCTACCTACGTAAGCTTTCGGCAGCAGTGGGATCAGCACTTTAGCTACCAGGATGGTTTTATTACTACCAGCAACGAGTTCTTCAAACTTAAAGGGAAGTGGCCATTGGCCTTCACCATTTGGCAGTATCAGTACCAAGAAGCTGGAAACGACAACGCTATCAAGGTTTACGACCTCACCCATCTTACTCGCAATGACCTAGCAACTGCTATCAATCCGCAGGAAAAAAACACCGACAATATTTTACGAAAGGCTTTAGCTAAAACAAAGAAGATTAGATTTGACAACTCTAGAAGTGACATTAGAGAATCACTTCCACCTATAGAACGTAACAAAAAAATGGTTAGACAACCTCGTTACGATTTTAGTCATGCGAAGAAAAAAGAAGATTATGGAAAAGTAGTTAGTGGATTTCCAATTGAAGATGAGAGAAATCATTTTGAACTAAGAAGAAAGTGCGGTTCGTCTGATAGTGAGTTTGTTGGTTTTATGGATAACTTAACGCCTGTCAGAGTATTACAAGATACCTGTAATCGCCTTACTAATGAGCCGAACAGGTTTTGGTTCTATCTAGATAATCGAGTAATCAAATTAAACCTCAGCAAAATATTTTGCGGTCCTGCGGATAATCGAAGTTATTGTGCTTACGATCTTGAATCTGCAAGGGTAACATGCTCTTGGTACGCAACTACTAAAGCTATAAACGGTCGTTATCCAGTTTGGATGAATCAATATAATGTCTGGAAGCCAGAAATTAAGCCGGAGCTAGAAGACTACTTCTACTCTCTCTGCTTTGCTTACGTGCTGGCGGAAAATCGCTGTGTGGTTACCAAGTTTGAGGCAGATAATCCGGTACCAGGTGCCCCCGAGGTATACGTAGATAACCCGCTCTGCCCCACTAACGATGAAGCGTTCTGGAGTACTACTCTGGATAGTGAGGTAGTCACGGAACCGCCACTAGCCCACGAATTGGTCGAGGCGATCAAAAAACTCTATCAGGTTTGGGCACTAGATTACTGCCAAGGTCAGGTACTAGAAAACGTCGGGCTACACGACGAACCTTATTTCCGCTATTTTTCCTACCCCGATTTCCTCACGTCCCACTCCGGCCTTATCCAAATCCGCAAGTACGCCGAAATCCACGCCGACGCTGATCTAC
>NZ_JBARYR010000313.1:0-4263 GCF_049648075.1 Rubrivirga sp.
GGCGCAAGACGTCGACTTCTACGCGCTCCGCAAGAGCTTCGAGCTGTACGGGACCGTCTACGAGACGCTCGCCTCGGAATACGTCGACGCGGTCGACGCGGAGGGGCTGATGCGGAGTGGGATCGGCGCCATGACCGGCGCGCTCGACCCGTACACGGTCTACTACGACGAGGCGACGGCGGCGGCGAGCCGGTTGCAACAGGGCGGCGACGTGGGCGGTGTGGGCGTGATCGTGGGCGAGCGCGGCGGCGGCTTGGTCGTCACATCCGTCCTCGATGGGTCGGATGCTGAGCTTCAAGGCCTCCGGCCGGGCGACGCCGTCCTCGAGGTCGGCGGGCGCTCCGTCGAGGGCGTCACGGCGCAGCGGGCGAACGCCATCCTGCGCGGCGAACCGGGCTCGACGGTCGACCTCGAGGTCGGGCGCGAGGGCGAGGACGAGCCGCTGCGCTTCGTGCTGGTTCGTGCTGGCGAGGAGAGCGTCGACGTGACGTACTCCGGGATGCTGGGCGACCCGGCCGACGGCGTCGGGTACGTCCGGCTGGGACGGTTCATGCAGAGTGCGGCCGGGCAGGTCCAGGGTGCGGCCGAGGCGCTCCAGGCAGAGTCGCCGCTGCGTGCGCTCGTCCTCGACTTGCGAGGCAACCCCGGGGGACTGCTCGACCAAGCCGTCGCGCTGTCCAGTCTGTTCGTTCCCCTCGGGACGGTCATCACGCAGACTCGAGGACGGGCCGACGGGACGGACCAGACGTACCGGACGAGTGCGAACCCCGTCTTCCCGGATCTCCCCGTCGCGGTCCTGATCGACGGCTCGAGCGCGTCGGCGTCGGAGATCGTGTCGGGCGCGCTGCAGGACTACGACCGCGGCGTGGTGGTGGGAGAGACGACGTTCGGCAAGGGGCTCGTTCAGGTCATCCGGCCGATGCCGTACGGGACGGCACTCAAGCTGACCGTGAGCCGCTACACGACGCCCTCAGGCCGCGAGATTCAGCGCCTGACCTACGCCCAGGGCGCCGATGCCACCGAGGCCGGGGCCGGGCGCGCGTTCACGACCGAAGGGGGCCGGCCCGTTCGGAGCGGCGTCGGGATCGAGCCGGACGTCGAGGTGACACTGGGACCCGAGAGCGAGCTCGAGCAGGCGCTCGTCCGCTCGGCTGCGTTCCTGCGCTTCGCCAACCGCTTCGCCGCCGACACGCCGGACCTGCCCCAGGACTTCCAAGTCGACGCCTCCGTCCTGTCCCGCTTCCAGTCGTTCGTTGAGGGCGAAGGCATCGCCTACCGCACCGACGCCGAGCGCGCCGCCGACGCACTCGAGGCCGACCTCGAGGCCGCGGGCTATGACGCGGGATCCGAGCTGGCCGCGTTGCGGCGCACCGTCGAGGCCGAGAAGGCGCGCGACTTCGAGCGCCACGCCGAGAGGCTGCGGGCGCGGCTGCGGCAGGAGATCCTGTCGCGCTACGTCGGACAGAAGGACCAGACGGTCGCGGCATTGGCCCAGGACCCGGTCGTGATCGAGGCCCGCCGCCTCGTCCTCGATGCCGAGGCGTACGGGCGCGTGCTGGGGCGGTGAGAGGGATCGCCCTCGTCTTCGTCCTCGCCGGGTGCTCGCCGCCGGGCGACCAAGGATTGGCCGATCACATCGAGGCCGGCGTCGATACGAGCGCCGTGATCGACCTCGAGGCGCTGGCGCCGTTCGAGTGGGACCGGTTGTACGTCGTGCCGCCGTACACCACAGAAGAGACGTTCGAGCGGTCCGGCCCCGAGTGGCCCGATCGATGGGAGTGGAGCCACACAGATCTGAGGGATGACCGCGCCTTCCTCATCTTCGCCCTCGAGGACGAGGTCGTCTCGGCGTTCGACTCCTTCATGCGCGACGGCAATTTCGTGCCGCACCCCTACTTCCAATGGCGACCAGGCGGCGTCTCGCCCGACAGCGCCCGGTTCGTTGTGATGGGCCGGGACCTCGTCCTCGAGGCCGACCTGCCGGATCGCCTGAGGGAGTGACGGCGCATCGGCGCGTAGCTTAGCCGCTCCCGGCTCGCGATGCTTTTTCTTCTCCTGGTGGCCGGCGCGATCGGCGGATTCCTGGCCGGTCTGGTGGGCGTCGGGGGCGGCGTGATCTTCGGGCCGGTCCTGTTTTTTACGTACCAGGCGGCCGGCATCGAGGACCCGGTCCTGACGCCGCTGACCTTGGGGTCGAGCCTGTTGTGCACGTTCGCGGCATCCGCATCGGGGGCGCTCGCACAGCGGAAGGCCGGTGCCATCGACTGGCGGACGGCGTTGACGGCCGGTGGCTTTGCCGCCGTGATGGTCGTGCTCGTTGGGCGGTTCGTGGCGACGCAGCCGTGGTACGACAAGGACGCGTTCCAACTCATCCTGGGCGTCCTGCTCCTCGTCGTCGTGGTGCGGATGCTGACCTCGAGGTCGGGCGCGGACACGCTGTCGACGGACGGCGCGCGTCGTGGCCTGTTCGGCATCGGGGCGACGGGTGCGGCGGCGGGCATGGTCTCGGCCCTCGCAGGCGTCGGGGGAGGCGTCGTGCTCGTGCCGTTGTTCGCGGGCGTCGTCAAGCTTCCCATCAAGGTCGCGTCGGGGACGTCGACGACGGCGATCGTGCTCATCACAGCGGTCGGCGTCGTGACGTATGCCGTCCTGGGACAGGGGTCGGACGTGCCGGCCGGCGCGCTCGGCTACGTCGACTGGCGCGGGGCCGCGGCGCTCGCCATTCCCGCCGTCGTGACCGCACGTCTTGGCGTGTCCGTCGCGCACCGCGTCCGTGTCCGCGTGGTCCGGCTCAGCTTCGCAGCGTTCGCGGCCGTCGTCGCGGCTCGGCTGCTGTGGAACGCGCTGGGCTAGCCCGCGTCAACGGCGACCCTACCACGACCTCGATGCGCTGGCTCTTCCTCTCGTTGCTGGCGCTCGCCGCCTGCACTTCTGACGACCCCGCCGTCGTCCTCGAGGGTGCCGACCCGGTCCAGACAGACGGCGACCTCGAGCCTGACGCGACCGTCCAGCCGGACGCCGATCTCGAGCCCCAGCGCGAGCTGACACCGGATGACATGGAGCCCGAGACGGATCTCGCTCCCGACTCCGAATCCCCGTGACCTCGCCTCGACGCCGATGATCGAGTTTTCCGACGTCGAGCGCGTCGAGATCCACGTCGGCACGGTGCTGAGCTGCGAGCCGAACGCCAAGGCCCGTCGCCCCGCGTACGTTGGCCGCGCCGACCTTCGGTGCTCGAGGACGGCTTCGGACCGCTCAGGGTAAAGACCTCGTCGGCCCAGATCACAGAGCACCACGCGCCGGGCGATCTTGTCGGGACGCAAGTCGCGGCGGTGCTCAACCTCGCGCCGAAGCGGGTCGTGGGCGTCACGTCCGAGGTCCTGATCCTCGCCTCGACGGGCGCCGACGGAACCGTCCTGCTCTCGCCCACCCCGCGCGTCACGGACGGCTCGCGCGTCGCCTAGACACAACGGCGCCCCGCCGACACAGGGCCAACGGGGCGCACCAGGTCAGCGGATGACCGCTACATATCGTCCGGGTTGCCGACGATGAACGTCACCTTGCAGTGGACGCGGAAGCGGCCGGCCTGGTCCTTGCCGGGCTCGTAGATGAAGTCCTCGACGTAGACGCTCTGCACGTTGCGGACCGTCTTCGAGACCTCGTTGTACGCGTCCTTCACAGCGTCGTCGAAGCTCTTGTCGGAGACGGCAGACACTTCGATGATTTTGGCGATGGCCATAGGAGTTGGGGTTGGTGAGAGGGGCGGATCAACGTCGGCACCGCCGACGGAGGTCCGCCGTGGGCTGCGAAAACGCTTGTTCGCATGGTCGCTCGCGAGCTCGGACAGGGCGCATCAGTGGCTCTACGCCGCGAGGACGAAGCGGCTCTTGTCCGACCTCGAGGGCGCCGCCGATCTGACCGTTGGCTCCGCCGACCTGACGGTTCTTGAGGTCGGGGCCGGGGCGGGGCCGAACGCGGCGCACCTGCCGCCCGGCACGCGCTGGATCGCCGTCGAGCCGAACGTCCACTTCCACCCGCGCCTCGAGGCCGCTGCCGCGCGGCAGGGTCTCGACCTCGAGGCCGTCGCGGCGACGGCCGAGGCGCTTCCCCTCGAAGATGGAGCTGCCGATGTCGTGATCTCGACCTTGGTGCTGTGCTCCGTCGACGATGTGGCCCGGTCGCTCGCGGAGGTCCGGCGTGTCTTGCGTCCCGGCGGACGGTTCGTGTTCATCGAGCACGTGGTCGGCCCACCCGGCTCGATGG
>NZ_JBARYR010000314.1:0-3155 GCF_049648075.1 Rubrivirga sp.
TTGGCGTCGGTCTACACGATCACGAGCGGGTTGTACGGCGTCGTCTACACCGACGTGTTCCAGGGCGTGCTGATCGGCGGCGTCATCATCTACGTCGTCGCCAACGTGATGATGGTGTACGACATCCCGGCCGTTTTCGACGTCTCAGTCCCGCTCGGCGACGGCGCGTTCCAGACCTTGTCGACGACGCGCGAGGCGTGGACCGACATGACACCGGCCTGGACGCTGGACCTGCCCGGCGAGTACAGCCAGTACAACCTGTTGGGCCTGATCGTGGTCTTCTACCTGTTCCGGTCGACGATCGACGGGATGAGCGCGCCGGGCGGCTACATCATCCAGCGGTTCTACGCGGCCAAGGACGAGCGCGAGGCCGGACTCCTCAGCCTGTTCTGGATCTTACTCCTGGCGTTCCGCTGGCCCTTTATCGCGGCCATCGCCATCATGGGCATCAGCTACGGCGCCCAGGGCGAGGTGATCGCGAACCCCGAGGAAGTCTTGCCGACGGTCTTGCTCGAGCTTTTCCCCATCGGTCTCAAAGGGCTGATGGTGGCCGGTCTGATCGCCGCGGCCATGTCGACGTTCGACTCGGTCGTCAACGCGGGCGCGGCGTACTGGGTGAAGGACCTGTATCAGCGGTTCATGAACCCGGAGGCCAGCGACAAGACCCTGGTCGCTCATAGCCGATGGGCCTCGGTCGCCATCGTGGTCTTAGGCACCGCGTTCACGTTCCTGTTCTCGAGCTTGAACGATCTGTGGGGCTGGCTGACGCTGGGCCTGGGCGTCGGGTTGATCGTGCCGCAGTTCCTCAGATGGTATTGGTGGCGGTTCAACGGCTACGGCTACGCCGGAGGCACGGCGGCCGGCATGATCCTAACGATCGGCCAGCGCCTTCTCTTCCCCGACTTGCCCGAGCTCCAGACGTTCTTCCTCGCCTTCGGCGGCACCTTGGTCGCGTGCATCGGCATCACGTTGGCGACGCAGCCGACCACGTCCGACGTGTTGCGCGAGTTCGTCTCGAGGACGCGCCCGTTCGGCCTGTGGCACCGCGTCCGCGCCGAGCTGAGCCCGGCGCTCCAGTCCGACATCCGCACCGAGACGCGCCGCGACATCATCGCGATCATCATCGCTGTCCCGTGGCAGCTGGTCCTGTTCATGACGCCGATGGTGATGGTGACGAAGCGGTGGGACCAGTTCTTCGTGCTGCTTGGCCTGCTGATCGTGCTCTCGGTCGCGCTCTACTTCGCGTGGTACCGCCACCTGCGCACCGCCCCGTTCTCGTCCGAGCCCGCCCCCGCCGAACCGGCGACGCTCTAGCGTCCTCGAGGACGCCACCCGAATGCCCTCGCCTCGACCTCGAGGACGACACTCCCCACCCGATATGAACCGCCGAGACTTTCTCGCCCGCACAGGCACCGCCGCCGCCGGGCTCGCCGTCGCCCCGACCGTCTACGGCCCATGGTGGACCGGCACGCCCTCGAGCGACGCCGACATCGTGATCTACGGCGGTGGCGCCGGCGGCTTCTGCGCGGCCGTCCAGGCGGCTCGGATGGGCGCGACCGTCACCGTGATCGAGCCGACAGCCTGGATCGGCGGGATGCTGACCTCGGCGGGCGTGAGCGCCCTCGATGGCAACAAGTTTGGCGCCGGCGGGGGGATCGTCCACGAGTTCCGGGAAAAGCTGGCGGTGCACTACGGCGGCTACGACAACCTGTTCACGGGCTGGATCAGCCTGTACTGCTACGAGCCGCACATCGGGCACCGGTTCTTGCAGGAGATCGCAGCCCCGATGGTCGAGGTCGGGCGGCTGCGGTTCGTCCTCGAGGCCGACGTCACGCGGATCCACCGCGAGGGCGAGACGCGCGTCCTCGATGCGGTCTCCCTCGAGGGCGAGACCTCGAGGCACGCCGGGTCCGTGTTCGTCGCGGCCGACGAGTACGGCGACGGGCTCGCGATGATGGGGATGCGCTACCGGCTTGGCCGCGAGTCGCGGAGCGAGACCGGCGAGGCGTCGGCGCCGCTCGTGCCAGACAACCGAATCCAGGACTTCACCTACGCCGCGACGCTCGTCTGTCGGCCCGGCGCTGTGGCACCGACGCTGTCCGACATCGAGCGCGAGTACCACCGCCGCTTCGAGTGCAGCACGACCGTCGACTGCTCAACGCCCGACCCGGACCTGCTCAACCACGGGCTCAACGACTTCGAGAGCTTCATCACCTACGCCGCGCTCCCGAACGACAAGGTGCTCCTCAACTGGCCGCACCACTCGAACGACTACCCGTCGCCCGTCGCCTTCATCGAGGACCGCTTCTTCCGCCAGCAGCACTTGCAGGCCAGCCGGCTCCACACGCTGCAATACGTCCGCTACATGCAGACGACGCTGGGTCATCCCGAGTGGCAGATCGCGACCGACGAGTACCCCACGGCGGACAACCTGCCGATGATGCCGTACATCCGCGAGGCGCGACGCTTGGTCAACGACCACGTGATGACGACCGACTCCGTCGTCGCCGTCGATGACAATCCGCGGGCACCGATTCTCCCCACCTCGATCGCGGTCGGCGACTACTTCTTGGACCACCACCACGCCGAGCACCACCTGCCGCCGGGGCCGCGCCTGGTCGAGGACTTTCCCCCGACCAAGCCCTACCAGATCCCCGCCGAGGTGCTTTTCCCGCTCGGCGACGACCGCACCCTGATCGGTGAGAAGAGCGTCGCCGTCACGCACATCGTCAACGGGAGCACGCGGCTGCAGCCGCCCGTCATGCTGATGGGCCAGGCCATCGGCGCGTTCGCGGCGTTCGCGACGCAGGCCGGCCGAGCGCCCCGCATCGAGGACGTCCGCGACGTGCAACACGCGCTCATCGAGGCCGGCGCCCAGCTCTACATCGCCTACGACGTGCCGCCGGGCCACCCACGCTTCGAGACCGTCCAACACCTCGCCCTCGAGGGCGTCTTGGACGTGAGCGACCCCACCGACCTCGACCTCGAGGCCATCGCCGATCAAGAGACGACCGAGCGGTGGGTCCGGCGAGCACGTAGCGCTGGGATGCCGTCCGAACCGATGCTCGACCTCTCGTTCACGCGGGGCCGACTCTTGTCCGCCCTCGAGGCCGGTTTGGCCGAGCGCTCATGATCCAGCTTACCGGGACCTTCCT
>NZ_JBARYR010000315.1:0-4482 GCF_049648075.1 Rubrivirga sp.
CGGCCATCCCCCATCCCCCATCCCCCATCCCCCCTCCCCCATCCCCCATCCCCCATCCCCCATCCCCGCATTCCCGGAAGTGTCACAGGCCCCGAGACCACCCAACGCTAGGTTTGCCGCTTCTCGATCCACGCTCTCCATGCGCCTCTCCTTCCTCGCCGTCGCCGCGGCGGTCCTCGCCGCCGGCTGTAACTCCTCCGGTGGCGGCAGCGCTGCCGACGTGTCGGACATCGCCAACGGCGACCCGTTCGAGCAGGTCTCGTACAACGTCGGGTTCCAGTCGGGGCAGCAGTTCTTACAGACCGACTCGTCGTTCAACTACGACCGGTTCAGCGACGGGTTCAACCGCGGCCTCGAGGGCGACTCCGTCGAGATCGCGTACGCGCTCGGGCTCCAGTACGGGCTCCAGGTTCGGCAGGACTCGCTCGGCGCGATCGACAAGGACATCTTCCTGGCGGGGCTCCAGGCCGCCCTCCGCGGCGACACGGTCCTGACGACGCCGGAGCAGTTCCAGCGCGCCCAGGCCATCGTCGAGGACTCGCTCGAGATGCGCCGCTTGCGCGCCTCGGCCGCGACCAACCCGCAGGCCGCCCAGCGCCTCAACGCACTCCGCACCAACGCCGTCACGGCCGACTCCTTCCTGACCGCCGCCCGCGGCCTCGAGGGCGCGACCGTCCTCGAGGACGGCGTCGTCTCGATCACGACCAGTGAGGGCGACGGCCCCTCGCCTAGCCCCGGCGACCGGGTCCGCGTCGTCTACCAGGGCCAGTTCGCAGACGGCACCGTGTTCGACGAGTCGGGCGAGGAAGGCGCGACGTTCTCCGTCGAGCAGGTCGTCCCGGGCTTCCGTACGGCGCTGTTGGACATGAACGTCGGCGAGACGCGGACGGTCTACCTCCCACCAGACCAGGCGTACGGCGTCATGGGCCAGCAGGGACCGGGCGGCCAGGGCGGCATCCCGCCGAACTCGGCACTCCAGTTCGAGCTCACGCTGGTGGAGATCGTGCCGGCCAGCGCGCAGCCGCAGCTCCCGCCCGGGTTCGGCCAGTAGCCGACCTCTCGCGCTTCGTCCTCGAGGCCGCTCCGTTCGCCGGGGCGGCCTCGACGCGTTTGGGCCGCGCCGTCCCCGAAGCCGACGACGGTCACGGGAACACCAAAGAGTTGCTGGACCCGACCGATCAGCTGGGTCCCATTGGACGAGCGTCCGTTCCTGGTGACGACCTCGAGGACGTGTAGCTTCGGGAGAGCGCGGCGGGTCGAATCTGGCTGACGACCCAGACGCCCGACCGCCCCCCCATCCGACACTTTCCGTGGCCGAGTCAGAGATCGTCGTCCGAACCGCCACGCCTGGAGATCTCGCCTTCGTCTCCATGGACGGAAGGCTCTCCGACGCCGTCGTGCGACGGAAGGTGTCCGACGCCGACGTGATCGTCGCGCTGCACATCAGGGAGCCTGTCGGCTACCTCCGGCTCGAGTGGCTGTGGTCCACGCTCCCGTACATCGAGATGATCTGGGTGCTCCGATCTCACCGCCATGCTGGTGTGGGACGCCGGCTTCTCACTCGCGCCGAGGACGGGCTAGCTCGGCGGGGCTGCGCCACGCTGTTCAGCTCGTCGCAGGCGGACGAGCCGGAGCCCCAGGCGTGGCACCGCCAGATGGGGTTCGAGGAGTGCGGCTGGATCGCCGGGGTCAACGAGGGCGGTGTCGGCGAGGTGTTCTTTCGCAAGCCGATCGGCGCGACGCCTGACAACGCGAAGTAACCCGACGCCGCTCGTTCCCGCGAGTTCGTTCCCAAGTCCAGCGTCGTCCTCGAGGACGCTACTCGGCCTCCGCGACCAACTCGAGGACGTCGGCGCCGTAGTTCTCCCACTTGGCCGGCCCCACGCCGGACACCGCCAGCATCGCGTCTTCCGAGTCCGGCCTCGAGGCCGCGATCGCGCGCAACGTCTTGTCGTTGAACACGACGTACGGCGGGACGCCGCGCTCCCTCGCCTGCTCCGTCCGCCACTCGCGCAGACGCTCGAACAGCAGCACGTCGTCGCCGTCCAACTCGGCGAGCTCCGCTGGGGCCGACCTCGAGGACGACCGCTTCGAGCCGAACGCGGGGACCTCGACCTCGATGGACTCCCGGTTCGCGAGTGCGTGCTGGCCGATCGGCGTGAGCTCGACGACGGGGTATTCGTCGCCGCCGATGCCGAGGTAGCCCTTGAGCAAAAGCTCTTTGTAGAGGCCGTCGATGGTCCCCTGCCCCATCGTCCCGAGCCGGCCGTAGTACGGGTGGTTCTCGTACTTGTCCATGCCCTTGGCCTTGGAGCCCGCTAAGATCTTGGACAGCGTCAGGCGCCCCACGGGCCACCGCATCCGCGTCACGGCGTCGAGCAATCCGAGGGCGACCCGTGACGCCATCGGCACCTCGTCCCACTCGGGCACCTCCCCGGTTGCTTTCGAGGCGAGACGCGCATTCGTGCGGCACGCGTCGCAGCACGCGTCCGGCGGCACGTCCGTGTCGGCGTCGTCGCCGAAGTGGTCCAGGATGGCGCGGCGGCGACACTCGGAGCCTTGGGCATAGCGGACGATCCCCAAGAGACTCGCCGACTGGTCGTCGCGGTGCTTGTCGACGGATCCGAGCACGCGCTCGACGGCTCGGCCGTCCCACGTGCCGGCTCGCCACCGCGCGACGCCGGTACCGGCTCGCTCTTCCTCGAGGACGTTCGCCGTCGCCAGGCGGCGCAGGATGTTGGGCAGCTTGGAGGCGTGCATGCCCAGCGAGTCGCTCATGGCCAACAAAAACTCGGCGTCGGTCTCGGGGCCACCCTCTGACGCCGTCGCCCGGCGGACGTAGCCGTGAACGCGGCGCAGGTCCTCCTTCGTCGGGGCGCCCTGCTCGATGAACCACTCTTTAAGCTGGCGGTCCTGGGGGGCGTAGAACAAGACGGCGACCGCCGGATCTCCGTCGCGGCCCGCACGGCCCGCCTCTTGGTAGTAGGCCTCGAGGTTGGACGGGATCGACCAGTGCGCCACGAACCGGACGTCGCCACGATCGACGCCCATGCCGAAGGCGTTGGTGGCCACGACCGTGTCGAGACGCCCGCTGATAAACTGCTCTTGGACGTGCGCCCGCTCGGCATCCGGCAGCCCGGCGTGGTACGCCTCGCAGGGGCGCCCGACCTCGTCACGAATGAACGCGGCAATCGCCTGGCAGTCTTTCCGAGTCGCGACGTAGATCAGGCCCGGCTCGTCCTGCCGGTCCTGCAAGAACGCCCGAAGCTGGCGACGCTTCATCTTGGCCGTAGCCGTCTGGCGGACCTCGAAGCGCAGGTTCGGACGGTTGAAGCCGGTGACGAGCTGGACGGGATCGCGCAGGTCGAGCTGCTGGGCGATGTCGGCCTGGACGCGCGGGGTCGCGGTGGCGGTGAGCGCGACGCAGGGCGGATTGCCCATCTCGCGGCGGGCGGTCGCGAGCGCGAGGTAGTCCGGTCGGAAATCGTGGCCCCACTGGCTCACGCAGTGCGCCTCGTCGACGGCCAAGAGCGCGACGTCGGCCTCGCGCAGTCGGCGCTGGAACGACGACAGGCGCAAGCGCTCGGGCGCGGCGTAGACCAACGTCAGCTCTCCGCGACGGAGTTGGTCGAGGACTTCGCGCTGCTCGGTCTGGGTCTGCGACGAGTTGACGTAGGCCGCCGCGATGCCCCGCGCCTGGAGGGCGTCGACCTGGTCCTTCATCAGCGCGATCAGCGGCGACACCACGACCGTCACGCCCTGGGGCTGAAGCAGCGCGCCGAGCTGGTACACCAGGCTCTTGCCCGCGCCCGTCGGCATCACCACCAGGGTGTCTCGGCCCTCGAGGACGGGCGTGAGCGCCGCCTCTTGTCCCGGGCGCAGGCCGTCGAACCCGAAGTGCTGACGGAGCGCCTCGCGGATGGCGTCGGCACTGGAGGGAGCGGCGGTCATGGGCATCGAGGTCGGGGGATGCGGAGGGTGTACAGGGTCGGAAATAGCTGTCTAGCTCTGACAGCTCCGTTGTCAGCGTCCTCGAGGGAGACGTCGTAGAACGACACGCCCAACGCCGGAGGTGAACGGGACTCGTCCTCGAGGACGAGACACAGGCGGTCTTAGTCGCGGAAGATGACGCTTAGGCGGACGCTCAAGTCCGTGTCGTTGCCGGCCCGGTCGACGCCTGTAAGTGTCAACACCTCGATGCCGCCCGACGCGCGAGCCGGCGCGATCTGGTTGAGGCGGAAGACGCCGGTCTCGGCCATCGGGTCGTCGCCGGTGGTCGGGTCGTAGTCGAAGAGGGCGATGTAGAGCTCGTCCTCGAGGTCGCGGACGACGTAGGACGGGTCGATGTCCCAGATCAAAGGGAACGAGAGCCCATCGACGTCCTCGAACCAAGCGGACTCCGAGCCGAGCGGGAACACCTCGGCGTCGTCGCGCGGGTTGAGGCGGTCGGCACCGGGGTCGGTGACGAAGTCGACGTCGGCG
>NZ_JBARYR010000316.1:0-8920 GCF_049648075.1 Rubrivirga sp.
GTCCGGCAGCGCCGCCAGGACCGCCGCGACGTAGGCCGGAGCCTGCCCCTCGCCGGTCAGGGCCGCGTTGGTGAACGCGACCGGCGTCGCCGACACGATCACGTCCCCCTCGCCCCACGAGATCCGCGCCAGCGTGGGCTCGCTCGCGTCCAGCCCGGCTCCCAGCACCTCGCTGCGGCCCGCATCGAGGCCGACGAGCCGACGCCGCCGCACGTTGACGGGGAACGCGTACACGCCCTCGACGCCCGGCGAGACCAACCGCAACGTGTCGCCCCCTAAGTCGTCGCCAAACGGGTCGAAGATGGTGTTCGGGTACCGCGTCGAGATCCCCGTCGCGCCCCAGTCTGGATCCGGCCGTCCGAGCGTGTCAGCAAACGCACCTTCGATGTCCTGGGCCGCCACGAAAACCGTGTTTCCGCGCGCCACGAAGGCCAGCAGCCGCTCGGCCTCGACGGGGTCCGGCGCGAACGTCTGGCTCAGGAAGAGGTACGTCTGCCCCGTCACCGACGAGTCCTCTAGCCTCTCGAACGGCGTCACCCCGACCGCCGTCACCGGCTGCCCGAGCCACTCCGGCAGCGACTCGAAAAACACCTCGGCGTCGAACGGCGCCGACCCCGATCGCTCGAGCCGGATCGTCATGTCGAGTGGGCGCGGCCGGGTGGCCTCGAGGGCGACGAGCGCCGCCACCAAGAAGGCGATGCCGAACAGGTAGGCGCGGACGCTCACGCGGCCACCTCGCGAGGAGCGG
Source organism: Rubrivirga sp. (assembly GCF_049648075.1). Lineage (GTDB taxonomy): Bacteria > Bacteroidota > Rhodothermia > Rhodothermales > Rubricoccaceae > Rubrivirga. Next base: position 749 of record NZ_JBARYR010000316.1, read on the forward strand.
CGGCCTCGAAGAGCGGCACGAGCCGGTCGTAGCGCGACGCCGAGACCGGCCGCTCGCCGTACCACACGGCGTCGAACACGCGCGTCGTCTTTCGGAACGAGTCGGCCAGGTCCGGCGAGCGGTGGCCGACCTCGAGGACGTACTGCCGGTTCGTCTTGTCGCGCCGCCACTCGAGCGCTCCGGCCGCGTCGAGGTCTTGGAGCACGGCGAGGTACCGCACGCGAACGGCCTGGCGGTAGTCGGAGGCCGCGAGCGCGTCGCGGAGCCGGGCCTCGAGGTCGACCTGGGCGATGTCGTCCACGTCGAGGAGGCCGACGCCGGGCGCGTCCCGGTCGCGGCGGGCGAGTACGCCGAACGAGCCCTCGGTGCGGAGCAGGCGCGCGACCACCCAGCCCAGCGCCACGACGGCGACGAGCACCAGGATGATGTCGCGCCCCTCGGCCGTCGTCGAGTCGTAGATCGGGTCCCAGAACGTCCGCTCGAGCCAACTCCAGAACCGGTCCCACAGCGACGGCCCCTCGACCTCGGGGTCGGCATACTTGAAGTCGGGGTCGGCGCGGTAGCGCTCGACGATATCTGGGACGGCCCGCTGCTCCAGAGGCGCCGTCGAGGTCGGGACCGCCGCCGTGTCACGCGCGACCTCGAGGACGGAAGCGGGCGGCGGCGGTGGAGCGGCCGGGCTCTGCGCCTGCACCGACGCGCACAGCGCCACGATCATCCCGCCAGCGACGCTCCTCATCCGAACCCTCCGCCCCTGAACCCGCTGGACGGCGGCCCGTCCTCGTCGTCGTCGCTGTCCGTCCTCGAGGGCGGGACGGGTGGCGTCGAGGCCGGAGGCGTCGAGCGAGGGACGTCGAACCCGGTCGCCAGCGCGTCGAGGTCGTCGGTGAGCGTCGTCCCCTCGAGGTCTTCCACCAATCGGCCGTGGACGAAGAACGCCGCGACGAGCGGCACGAGGTAGATCGCGCCCGCCACGACCTGGACCGGCGCGAACACGATCCCCATCGCGAACCCCGATTGGCTGGGGTCGATCATGTTCGCCCCCATCGCAGCTGTCAGCCCGCCGGCGACCATCGACACGGCGAAGTAGATCACGAAGAGGACCATGAACGCCAGGAACATCGTCCCGGCCGTGAACCCCCACGAGTCCTTGACCAGGGCGCGGGCGCGGGTCCAGGCGTCTACGACCGAGCCGGCCTCGAGGGCGCGGGCGGCGATCGCGACGGTGTAGATGGGGGTGACCCAGACGATGAACGCGACCCACGCGATCGCGCCGAGGCACGGGATGATGTTGATGACGCCCGTCAGGAAGATGACGGCGAAAAACAGCAGCGCCATCCCGATGTAGGGCAGGATCAGCGTCTTGGCCTCGTCCCACAGCACGCCCATCGTGATGTGCCCCGCCTCGCCCTCGCGGTACAGACGCACGTAGGCCGACGCCGACGCCTGCATCAGGGTGCTCCCCAGCATCCCGAACAGCACCGATCCGGCGTACGTCCAGTTGAAGATGGCGAACGGCTCGTCCGGGGACGGGTTGAACAAGGAGTCGCCCACCTGGCTCATCCACAGAACCGTCGATATGGCGCTGGCGAGCAGGACCGGGACGACGAGTGCGAGGTAGCTCGTCGCGAGCTCCCGCGCGTTCTCGCGCAGGAAGGCGAACGTCGCGTTGAGCGCCGAGCCCGCGTCTCGGACGCTGCGGAACCGGATCGAGCCGAGGTCGGGGACGCTATGCATGGGCGGCGCGGCCCCTCGAGGCCGGCAGGTAGACGAAGTAGTACACCAAGAACGCCGCCGAGCCGCCGATCACGACCGCGCTCGCCCACAGCGGCATCTCGGTCCGGCGCGTCACGACGCCCTCGAGGACGGCCGCGAACGCGAACACGGGCACGAGCCCGACGATCACCTTCAGACCACGTGTCGCGCCGCGGCGGAAGGCGGCCAGGCGCGGGTAGGTGCCCGGGAAGAGGACGGCGTTCCACATCGTCAACCCGGCGCCACCGGCGATCACGATCGCGGTCAGCTCGAGCATCCCGTGGATGAACACGACCCGAAACCAATCGGCGACCAGCCCTTGGGCCGCGAACAGGTGGGCGAAGGCGCCGACCATGATCCCGTTCGAGACCAACACCGACCCCGTCCCGACCGAGGCGCCGGGCAGCCCCGCCTGGGGGAAGAACCCCGCGAACGCCAGGAACGAGACTCGGATGTTGTTGACCGCGATGCCCAGCGCCATGTCGGCCGGGTGCGCGTCCTTGTAGACCGCGAACGGGTCGCCGTCCTCGATGTTGGCCAACGTCATGTTGACGTAGCCGTCGCCCAGGATGAGCCGGACGAACCCGTCGTCGTTCGCCGACGACACGATCCCGATCCCGACGGCTCCCACGAACAGGAGCAGCGACGCGATGAGTGCTCGGCGGCTGGCGTAGACGGCGAGCGGGATCTCGTGGGTCCAGAACCGGCGGAGCCGCCCGCGCTCCTCCCGGCGGTTCCGGTAGATCTGGGCGTGGGCCTGCCCCGACAGGTCGTTGAGGTAGGCGGCCGTCGCGGAGCCGGCGTAGAACGTCTTGGCGTAGGCGAGGTCGTCACCGAGCCGGACGTAGCCGTCGGCGAGCACGTCGGGGTCGGCGCGCGCGTCCTCGAGGACGGCCTCGAGGGCTTGCCAGTGGGGGGCTCGGCGGCGGACGAATACGGCTTCGCGCACGGCGGGACGACGACGGGGTGGGGCGGGAAGCTAGCCGCAGATCGGGAGGACGGAACCGACCCGTGGCTCGTCGGTGAGGTCCGGCCTCGAGGACGAGCACGCGACCTCGAGGACGCGTGCAAAGTCCCCTCTCTCTGGGGGAGAGGCCCGGTGAGGGGTCGCAGTGCAGGGTCCGTCTCCGAGATCAGAGGCCGGAGCTCAGACCTCAGCCTCGAGGGCGACACCGACCTCAGATGCTGCGCGCGGCCCCGTCTGGGTTGGCTGCGCCGTCCTCGAGGACTCGGGTCCCGCCTCCGCGGGGATGACTCGTGTGGGCGTGAGGCCGTCGTGGTCGACCTCGTTGGGAGTGGGAATCGGTAGCATGCGACAGGGCCTCGAGGACGGAAGCATCCGGTAGGGCCACGGCGCGGCGCGCCCACGTGCGACCTCGAGGACGGGCACAGCCTCGAGGACGGGACGCCTCCGCCCGGTCACGCCGGACCCCTCGAGGACGAGGCCCCGCCCCCGCGGCCGTGGTAGTCTTCGGCGTGGACCTCGCCCTCGATATCCAGACGGCCCAGAACGTGCCGCTCGCGCTCGAGCCCGCCAGCATCGGCGAGCGCATCGTCGCGACGGTCGTTGACGTCCTGATCGTCGGGGCGTGGATCGTGATCGTCAACGTGGCGGTCTTCTCGTGGCTTCCCTCGTCGTGGGGGACGGTGACGGCGCTGATCCTGCTGCCCATCGGCCTCTACCACCTGTTGTTCGAGGTCTTCCTCGAGGGCCGGACGCCGGGCAAGCTGGCGATGAAGACCCAGGTCGCACGGCTCGACGGCGCCCAGCCGACCCTCAGTCAATACGCGTTGCGGTGGCTGATCCGGTTCGTGGACGTCACGGTGACGGCCGGAGCGGCGGCGCTCGTCTCGGTCCTCCTGTCCAAGAACTCGCAGCGCCTGGGCGACTTGGCGGCCGGGACGACCGTCGTGCGCCGACGGCGCCGCGTGCGGCTCGCCGAGGTGCTCTACCCCGAGCTCGAGGACGGCCACGTCCCCACCTTCCTCGAGGCCGACGCGCTCTCCGACGCCGACATCCGCACGCTGCGAGCCGTCATCGTCCGCCTGCGGATGTCGTCCCGAGGCGGCGCGTCCGTTCGGCTCGCCCGGAGCGCCAAGGCGGCCGTGGAAAAGCGGCTCGGCCTCGAGCCCGTTCGGATGGCGCCCGAGGCGTTCCTGCGCGCCGTCGTCCGCGACCACGTCTTCCTGATGGACCAGCTTTCCGGCTCCATCGCGGAGCCCCCGACCTCGAGGGTCGTCAGGCCGGCGACACCCACGCACCCCGCCCCCGAGTAACCGTGCCGCCGTCTCCCCCACCCCGCGACCTCGAGGCCGACGCCCGCCTGCGCCACGAACTCGTCGCGCTCCTCCAAGGCGGCCAGGCCTCCGTCGACGCTGCGACCGCCCTCGAGGGCGTCCCGCTTGCGCGCGTCAACGACCGCCTGCCGGGGTGGGACCACTCGCTCTGGGACCTGCTCGAGCACCTCCGCGTCACCCAGGCCGACATCCTGGAGTTCAGCACGGACGCCGGCTACCGAGACAAGCGCTGGCCGGCGGACTATTGGCCCGATCTTGAGGCCGTCGAGGGTGACTGGGGCCGCGCGCTCGAGAGCTTCCTGAGCGACCTCGAGGCGCTCAAAGACGTGGCCCGGACAGGAGACCTGTTCGCCGAGCTTGGTCACGCGCCGGGCTACACGCTTTTGCGAGAGCTGATGCTCGCCGCCGAGCACAACGCGCACCACCTCGGCCAGCTTATCGCGCTGCGCCGCCAACTCGGGATCTGGCCGCCGAGAGACGTCTAAGCCTCGAGGCCGATCGAGCCACGCCGCCCTCGAGGACGACTGGCTATGCTCTATACGCCTTTGTTGTGAGGCGCGTACTTGCTCCCACGCAGGACCTCGACGTCCTGGAGGTAGACGATGACCGAGTGGTGCGCGAAGTACTTCGACGAGACGTGCTCCACGATCTGGTCGGCCACGTCGGCTGTCACGACGGCCTCGATCTTGACGCTCGGGCCGCCCCGAAGAGAGCCGCTGGCACCGCGCGACCCCTCGCCATGAACGTCGTAGTGTGTGTGGCCCGTGGCACCCAGGTTGTGGACGGCGTCGATCAGACGGTCGCGCAGGCCGCGCTCTGTGATGATCGTGATCAAGCGGTAAGAGACGGTCTGCATGACGCGAGGACGGGTCAGCCCAGCCACTCCGCGATCGCGAGGTAGATGGGGATGCCCAGGGTGAGGTTGAACGGGAAGGTGATCCCCAGGGAGGCCGTGAGGTAGTACGCCGGGTTGGCCTCGGGGAGTCCGACCCGGATGGCCGCCGGCGCCGCGATGTACGACGCGCTCGAGACCATCGCGCCCAGGACGGCCGCGCCTCCGACCGACAACCCAACGCTGAGCCCGACCCACACGCCCAGCGCCCCGTGAACGATCGGCATCCCGATTCCGAACGCGATCAGAAACGGACCGACCTCCTTGAGATCACGGAGCCGCCTCGCAGCCGTCATCCCCATGTCGAGCAGAAAGAGCATCAACGCTCCCTGGAAACCGCTCACGAAGAACGGCGCGACCGGCGCCATGCCCTCCTCCCCCGCGATCCACCCGACGGTCATCCCGCCGACGAGCAAGACCACGCTCTGTCCCGTCACGACCTCACGCAGCGCCTCGCGCCACGACCCGGCTCGGTCACCCCGCGCGTACGCGATCATCAGCCCAACGATGATCGCGGGAACCTCGAGGACGGCCACGAGGGCCGGCATGAACCCCTCGGACGGCGACCCCGCAAACGCAACGACGGCCTGGGCCGCGATGAACGTGACCGCCGACACGGACCCGTAGTGCGCCGCGAGCGCCGCCGCGTTCGTCCGGTCCATCTTGCCCAATCGCCGCAGGACGGTGTACGCCGTCAGCGGCGTCAGCACCCCGAGCGCCAACGTGCCGAGAAACGGACCCGCCACCTCCGCCATTGGCGTCTCGCTCAGCGCGACGCCACCCTTGAGCCCGATCGCGAGCAGCAGGTAGATCGAGAGCGCTTGGTAGAGCGGCTCGGGGATCTCCAAGTCGCTCTTGATCGCGACGGCCAGGGCTCCGAGCACGAACGCCAGTACGACCGGCGACAGCAGGCTGGAGAGGAGGACGTCGAGCACAGGCGGACCGGGGGCTCGGACAAGCTACCGCGGGCGGCTGCGCCCCGTCCTCGAGGGCGGGACCGTTTCGGCCTCGAGGGGAGTGCGCCACCGGTCCGCACGCGTCGAGGTCGGCAGGGCACACCAGCGGCGTGCCCCTAGCAATCGTCTCAGGCACGCCTCGCCCTCGAGGACGACCGGCTCACCCCAGCGCGGTTCGACTGAAACGGCCTCGAGGACGAGCGATGCTCGACGGAGACCTGTAGGGACACACCGCTTGTGTGTCCTCTTAGGACCGCGATCGAGGGGCCGACCTCGAGGACGGACACCACGTCTCGACCTCGGGGCCGACTCGCGCGCCCTCGGGGGCGCTACTCGCCCTGCGCCAGCGAGTACGCCCGCTCGCCGTCGAACGTGTACAGGTTCTCCGTCTTGATGACGTCGAAGCCCGCTTGCGCGAGGCGGCCCAGCAGCGACACGACCTGCCCCGCCGCGACCGCTTCGTCCGTTGCGACGAACCGGCAGCGCCAGTGGTCGGTCCAGAACGTCTCCGGCAGGCCGTCGGGGTAGACCTTGACGCCGCGGTTCGTGATCAGCTTGAGGCGCAGCCCGTCGCCGTTCTCGGCCTCGAGGCCGGTCCCAAGGGTGTCCGGCTGGCGGCCGTCGTCGTCCCAGTCGAGGAACACGTCGACGCCCACCAACGCCTTCTCCGAGCGCGGGCTCGGCTGGGGCTCGATGCGAAACTGATCGGCCTCGGCGTAGGTCACCGCAGGCAGCGTTTGGGGCCGCTGGCCCAGCCGCTCGATGATTGCGTCGGCGAACGCCTGCGTGCCGACGGGCTCGCCGTCGGAGTCCGGGCCGTGCAGGTCGCCCGTGTGGACGCCGGCCTCAAGGGCGCACAGCCACGCGTTGTGGACCGTCTCCGCGATGCGCGGCATCCCCAGGTGGACGAGCATCATCACGGCCCCGTTGAGCATCCCGGACGGGTTCGCGATGCCCTGCCCCGCGATGTCCGGCGCCGAGCCGTGGATGGCCTCGAACATGGCGAAGTCGGCGCCGACGTTGGCGGAGCCGGCCAACCCGACCGAGCCGGACACCTCGGCCGCGATGTCGGAGATGACGTCCCCGTACAGGTTCGGCGCCACGACCACGTCCAGCTCCGTCGGACGCGCGGCCACGATCGCCGAGCCGATGTCGATGATCTTGTGCTCGACCTCGAGGTCGGGGTACTCGGCCGAGATCTCGTCGAAGACGGTGTGGAAGAGGCCGTCGGTCAGCTTCATGATGTTGTCCTTCGTCATGCACGTCACCTTGCGGCGGCCGTGGGCCTTCGCGTACTCGAAGGCGAACCGGACGATGGCCTCCGACCCGGGCCGCGTGATGAGCTTGAGCGTCTGGTAGACCTCGCTCGTCTGGCGGTGCTCGATCCCGGCGTAGGTGTCCTCCTCGTTCTCGCGGATGATGACCAGGTCCATGCCCGGCTGCTTCGTCTTGACGAACGGGGCGAAGCTCTGGTTGGGCCGGACGTTGGCGAACATGCCGAGGGACTTTCTCAGCGTCACGTTCAGGCTCTTGTAGCCGCCGCCCTGGGGCGTCGTGATCGGCCCCTTGAGCAAGACCCGGTGCGTGCGCAGCACGTCCCACGACTCGGGCGCGATCCCCGACGTGTGGCCCGCCTTAAACACGGCCTCCCCGACCTCGACGACGTCGTAGTCGAGCGGCGCGCCGGCGGCCTCGAGGACGCGCAGGGTTGCTCTGGTGATCTCGGGGCCGATCCCGTCCCCGTAGGCGACGGCGATGGTGGTCGTGGCGGCGGTAGGCATGGGGCGCGGGTGTGGTCCGGGGCACATCCTACGCTCACGAGGGCGGCTCCGCCGCGAACCCTTTGCGGACAATCGACCTCGAGGGCGGATACCGGATCGCGCAGAGGTCGCCGCGGCCTCGAGGAGGGACCATCCTCGAGGGTGGACACGGGCAGAGCCCACAAACGAGTCATCCCCGCGGAGGCGGGGATCCAGAGCGGGCAGCGCTCCCAAGCCCTCGCAAAACCTCCGCGACCCCACGCTACGCGGTCCGACCTCGAGGACGAGCCTCTTGCCTCTAAAAGACGAACTGCCCCTGGAGCTTAACGAGGTGGCCGACGTCACCCTCCTGGTTGCGGCGCACGAGATATGACGCTGTCACACGCAAATCGCGATAGTCCCGGCCCATCGCGGCGCTCGGACTGTAGCTCGCGCCGACCGTCCCGACCACGTCACCCGGCTGGTCGACGTCGGTCCAGTAGCGGTCGCCTCGCACGAACACCGCGCCGTG
>NZ_JBARYR010000317.1:0-1835 GCF_049648075.1 Rubrivirga sp.
CGAAAGGTACCGGGAACGCGTATGTCGAGGACCGGCGGCACGTATCTGCACGCCCGCTTCTCGTCCTCGACGCCATGACGCTCCGCCTTCTCGCCCTCCTCCTCATCGCGTCCTCGAGTGCGTCGGCCCAACGTGAGCGCACCGGCCCACCGCCGCACCTGCTGCCGCTCGTCTGGGACGCCGACGACCTCAAGGACCAAGAGATCGCCCTCGACGACTCGACGTACATCGTGTTCGAGGTGCCGAGCGCGATGCACCGGTGGCACGGGTTCGCCAAAGCCGACCGCCGGATCGAGGGGTGCGTCGGGGGCCATTGGGCACCCAGCGCACTCGCGACCGTCCGGCTCTACGAGCGGTATGGCGTCACCGATGAATACGGCGACATGGTCTCGACCTCGAGTCTGCTCGAGCGGGAGGAGCGCCCGCTGTTCTGCGTCGAGCCGTGGCTGATAGAGCCCCGGGAGAACGACATCCTGTGGATCTCGCATCCCCGAGACACGCTCGCGGTCACGACCATGCGGACCGCCCTCGAGCTATGCACGCCGGACTGCGACCCCGGCTTCGAGTGCGCCCTGCCCGAGCTCGCCGACCGGTTCACAACGCCACACGGCCTCGAGGTCGCCGCCGTGACGCTGCGGTTTAGCGAGGGCTACGATGGCGAGCCCGAACCGGACGCCCATCTGATCGGCCCGTTCTTCGTCCTCGAGACGACCTCGATGCGATACCCGTACCTCTACCTCAACCCCAGGCGCATCATTACGTGGGTCGCCGAAGACGCGAGCTACACCGACGACGAGCTCGCGTTCATGCGCCACGTGATCGACTCGGCCCGCATCTACGAGTTCGACGAACCGGTCGACTACTAGCCCTCGAGGGCGGCCGTTTTCCACGGCGGGTCCTGCTTGGTCAGGAACGCGTTGACGCCGGCCTTGCAGTCGTCCGTCGCGCGAGCGAGCGCGTTGAGACGGGCCGCGTAGCTCAGGCCCTCGGCGACGCCCATCGAGGGCACGTCGGCCAAGAGCTGCTTGGTCAGGGCGATGGCGCTCGCGCTCGTCTCCGTCGCCAGCTCGCGGCACAGCGCGTCGACCTCGAGGTCGAGATCATCTGGTGCGACGACGCGGGTCACGAGACCCATCCCCGCCGCGGTATCGGCGTCGATCAGTCGGCCTCGAAGAAGCAGGTCGCGCGCGGCCGCCTCGCCCAGCTTGCGGACGGCGAACACGGACACGATGGCCGGCACGAACCCGATCCGTGTCTCGGTAAACCCGAGCTTGACGCCGTCGGCCACGATCGAGAAGTCGCAGACGGCCGCGAGCCCGCAGCCGCCCGCGATGGCGTGGCCTTGGACCTTGGCGATGACGGGCTTCGGGAGCTGGTAGATCGTCTTGAACAGCCGCGCCAAGTGCTCCGAGTCCCTCAGATTCGCCTCGGCGCTGGCCGACGAGAGCGCCTTGAGAGCGGCCAGGTCGGCGCCGGCGGAGAACCCTCGCCCCGTTCCGGTAATCACGACGACACGGACGCTGTCGTCCCGGCCCGCGTCCTCGAGGGCGGCCGTCAACGCACCGACCAGATCAGCGGAGAGAGCGTTGCGGACGTCGGGACGATCGAGGGTGAGCGTGCGGATGGCGCCGTCGGTCGAGGTCTTGAGCATTCGAGGTCGGAAGTCGGAGCGTGTAAGATCCGACCTCGAGGCCGGGACGTTGTTGAGACGGCTCGAGGTTGGCAGTTCGATGCGCGGCCTCTGGGCCGGGAGTTCGCCTCGTCCTCGAGGTCGGCCCCTCGGGATCGGCGCAAACGCCGCTCCGCTCCGCCAGCGTTCGTTCGGCATCGAGGAC
>NZ_JBARYR010000318.1:0-1907 GCF_049648075.1 Rubrivirga sp.
GACCGGCTCTTGCCTCGGCTCCGGCTCTTTCCCGTCGTCGCGCCGTGCGAGAACACGGTCCGCGTGCCGGTCATCTTCGAGAGGTACTCGGCCGTGAACTGGTCGGTCGTGCCGAAGGCCTGGACCACGTCGGTGTTCGCGACGAACGTCTCCCAGTCCTTCGGGTAGGTCTGTTTGAGCTGGCCGAGGTCCTGCAAGAAGGGCCACACCTGGACACCGTAGCCCGCCATCAGGCTCACCGCCCGGCGGACGGGGGCCATCGGGCCGAGCTGGGCGAACTCGTCGAGCAGGAAGAGCACGCGGCTCTCCCCTCCCCCACCACCGACCGTGATCGGCCGCGCGCGAGTCACGGCCACGAGCGAGGTCGCCACGACGAGCCGGAGCCACCTCGAGAACGTGTCAAGCCGGTCCGGCGGGACCATGAGGTAGATCGAGAGCCCGCCTCTGGCGAGCTCGGCAGGGTCGAACGTGCTCTCGCCGAGCACCGTCACCATCCGGGGTGAGTCGAGAAAGTGCGTGTGGCTCTGGGCCGACGAGACGACGCCGGACCGCTCGCGGTCGGCCTTCTGGCGGAGCCGGTTCGAGGTCCGCTGGACGGCCGCGTCGGGGTGGCCGCCCATCGTGACGAGCAAGTCGTCAAAGGCATCTGGCGCGAGCGTGAGCAGCTCGCGGACGTGGGGGAGCGACCGCTCGGCTCCGATGCGCGAGAGCGCGACGTAGAGCACGAGCCCCGCCAGGAGCGCCTTCGCCTCCTCGTCCCAGAACGCGCCTGTCCCACCGCCTGGCTGGGGCACGACCAACATGTCGGCGATCATGGCCGCGTCGTCGGCCGCGTCCGGGCTCGCGCTGTCAATGAGGTCGAGCGGGTTGAGAGCGCCCCGCGCCGCCTCGACCTCGGACTCGGGGAGCCCGAGGCGGCCTGCCAACCCGAACGGGTCGAGCCCGACCACGTGCTGACCGAGCCTCTGGCGCCGGTGGCGTGCTGTGAGCGCGAAGTTCTCGCCCTTCGGGTCCGTCACGACGACCGATCCGCCGTGGTTCAAGAGGTTCGGGACGACGGCACCGACGCCCTTTCCCGCCCGCGTCGGGGCGACGGTGAGCAGGTGGCCCGGCCCGGCGTAGCGCAAGACCGGCCCAGGCTTCTTCTTCCGCTTCGGCTGACCTCGGCCGACGAGCACGCCGCCTGTGGCGTCCGCCAGTGCGGCCCCGTCGCCCCACGACGCGGAGCCATGGCTTCCCGACGTCGATCGTGGGTCGGGCTTCGTGAGGATCACCATGGCGATCAGGGCCAGCGCCCACGTCGCCGCGAACGACCACCCGGCGACCTGGACGGGCGTGGAGCCCGCCCCTTGCGTACGGATCGCTTCCGTCACCCATCTCGCCCCGTCCGAGGGCTCGTAGAGGGGGCCGATGAACGCTGGACCCATCACGACCAAGAGGAGCACGAGCGCCCACCCGCCCCGGTTGCGGTCCACAAGGAGCGTGTGCCCGATCCCGCCGAGCGCCCCAGCGGCGACGGCCAGCAGGAGAGCGTACGCGGGAAGGTCCGCTTCCCAGAGAGGTTCGCCGAGGGCCGGGTGGAACTTGGCGTACCAGGCCAGCGCGTGCGTCGCGACGACAGCTCCGACTCCGACGGGGATCGTCAGGAGAGCCAAGAGCGCGCCGCCGGAACGCGAGCCTGGGACGGTGTCCTGCGTTTCGTCGGTCACGCTACCGGCGCCGGGGCACCGACGGCCGCACGAAGCGGAGCTCGGCTGGGGGCGTCTTGTACGGTCCGGCGAAGGCGAGGTCGCGCGCGAGGAAGACCATGAACCGGTGGCCCGGCGAGATGCGGAGCGTCGGCTGCACGTCGAGGCCGCGCTCGACGACCTTCGAGGCCACGCGCGAAAGTTCGAGCGCGATCTGAC
>NZ_JBARYR010000319.1:0-40933 GCF_049648075.1 Rubrivirga sp.
TTGGACGAGACCGTATCGCTCGTCCTCGATGTCGACAAGGTGCACCTGTTCGACCGCGGGTCCGGCGCGGCGCTGGCCTAGTGCGGCAGCCGAGGCATGGCGCGGAACACACTGCACTCCCGATAACGTTTATTATCGAACCGTCCGATCACACCGTCCATGACTGACCTTGCGGAAGCCGGCACTGCCCGTCTCGGTCGAGCGTTCAGTGCCCAGTCCGACTTGATCCCGCTCTTTCTGCTCCGCTACGATCGCGAAAACACAAGGCGCGCCTACCGGCGTGATCTCATCACGCTGTTCGGGTCCGACGTCGTGACCCTAGAGATGGCTTCTGCTGTGACGTTCACCGCGATCAACGAAGCGGTCGTTTGTTTGGAGTCCCTCGGGAAAAGTCCGGCGACGCTGCGCAGACATTTGGCGTCATGGCGCGGGTTCTTCTCGTGGCTCACCGCACTCGGGTTTATAGACCTGAATCCGGCAGACCGCCATCTCGTCCGGCGGATCCCCAAAGGAGCTAGCGACCAACTCATCACGGTCTTAACGAAGGACCAAGCATCCGGCATGCTGGACTCAATAGACCAATCTACGGACTCAGGGTATCGCGACTACGTACTAATCAGCACGCTGCTCAACTGCGTCTTGCGGCGATCTGAGGCTGCAGCCATGAACGTTGAGGACCTCGGCACGTCCTCAGGCCATACTGTCTTAACCATTCGGAAAGCCAAGGGTGGATCTAATCAGGTCGTTAAAGTCCCTGACCGATTGTCTGTCCTCATCGACACGTACATACAGCACCACGAATATTCCACGGGTCCGCTCTGGAGATCGTTTTCTACGAACCAATCCCGCGGGCGCCGCCTATCGGGTTCATCGATCTACAAGATCGTCAGAAAGCACGGAGAAAGATCAGGAATCTCAGCGCGTGTAGGTGCTCATACATTACGTCATACAGGGTGCACCCTGGCAATCGAGGGCGGCGCGTCCCTGCAACAAGTTCAGTCCCATGCCAGACATAAGAACATAGAAACCACGATGCGATACGTACATCAGCGTGACAAGCTGGCCAATAGCGCAGCCGATTTCATAGATCTATAGAATGAATTACGACCTTATCGTTGTTGGCGCTGGTCACAACGCTCTCATCTCAGCTGCCTACGCAGCCAAAGCTGGATACCGTGTTGGTGTCTTTGAGCGCAGGGACGTCGTCGGCGGAGCCGTCTCGACGGTTGAGCATGTCCCGGGCTATCAATTTGATCTAGGGGGATCCGCTCACATTTTAATCCGACTGACACCTATCGTCGAGGAGTTGGGTCTAGAAGAGTATGGACTTGAGTACCTCGAGGTCGACCCGTTGTTCTTCTCTCCCTACGAAGACGGATCGTCCGTTACGATCTACCGTGACTTAGACCAAACGTGTCATGGGATTGACCTCCAGTTCCCCGGAGAAGGCGCTCGATACAAAGCGTTCTCGGATACCTGGGCACCGTTTTCAAACACGGTCAAAGACGTCTTCTTGTCTACTCCGAGCCCACTTGAGCTCGGCAAGACGTTCGCTCTGGGTGGATCTGCAGATATAGACTGGCAGAATGCGCTTTCAGCGATCATGCGGCCCTACGGGGAGGTCGTGGACCAGTACTTCGAGGAGGAGAAGGTCAAGACGCCTCTGGTCTGGATGGCGGCGCAGAGTGGCCCCCCTCCTACTGAGACGATGAGTGCTCCGTTTCTCCTCTGGCACCCGCTGTATCATGAGAGCGGGATCGCTCGTCCTCGAGGGGGTTCGGGCGGTCTCACTAAGGCGCTCGCTTCCCTAATCGAAGCCTACGGGGGAGACGTGTTCACGTCGATGCCAGCTGAGAAGCTCCTGGTGAAAAACGGACGCGCCCAAGGCATCGTGGCTGCTGGCGAGACCTTCACGGCCAGAGCCGTGCTGTCCGGGACTCACATCCTGGAGACACTGAATCACCTCCTGCCTTCAGAACACCGACCGAAGGAAGCCGACACGATGCGAGTCGGAAACGGGTTTGGGGCGATTTTGAGGCTGGCACTGGACAAGCCGGTGACATACGCCACTAAACCTGGACTCGAGTCGAGGACGGCGCTACAGCTGATCTGCCGAGATCGCCAGCAGATCAACAGCGCCTACGCTGACTACCTGAAGGGGCAACCGGCTTCGGACCCTCCGATTGTGGGGATGAGCTTCTCCGCTGTCGACGATACGCTAGCACCTCCAGGGTGCGAAGTGCTTTGGCTTTGGGCACAGTACTTCCCGTACGATCTCTCTGCGGGACAGTCTTGGGACGACATCGAGGACGAGGTGGCAGAGTCGATCCTCGACGCTTTTGAGCCCTACGCGCCTGGAACCAAGGCATCTGTCGTAGGACAGTTGTTTCAGCACCCATTGTGGCTCGAGCGCGAGCTGGGTCTGTTCCGGGGAAACGTAATGCACCTGGAGATGTCGATCGACCAGATGTTTGCTCTCAGGCCGTCGAGCGGACTCAGCGACTACAAGGGGCCTGTAGAAGGTCTGTTTCTGACAGGGGCCAGTATGCATCCGGGAGGAGGAATCATGGGCGCATCGGGGAGGAACGCCGCCCGAGTCGTTCTCAAGTACCTCGATTAGTCAAAAGAGCCATGGACGGGTCTACGAGATACTCTCGCCAGATCAGACTCGCCGAGGTCGGTGAAGCTGGCCAGGACCGCTTGAGGAGCGCGTCCGTAATCGTGATCGGAGCCGGAGGGCTTGGCTCACCTGCCCTGCACCACCTCGCCGGCTCGGGCGTCGGTACTCTTGGAGTCGTTGACTTCGACAAAGTCGATCTCTCGAATCTGCATAGGCAGACACTATACTCTTCGTCAGATGTAGGTACGCACAAGACGGATTCAGCACGGAGGCGACTGAATGACATTAATTCTGATGTAGTGATTCGAGAGCATCGGCTCAAGCTTGACGCCTCGAATGCTCGTGAGCTCCTGGATCAATACGACCTCGTCCTCGATGGGTCTGACACGTTCTCAACTCGGTACGTCGTGAACGAGGCGTCGGTAAGGACGCGGACTCCGAACGTGTTCGCGTCGGTGAACCAGTTTTCAGGACAGGCGTCGGTATTTGGCACAGAAAACGGACCTTGCTACCGGTGTCTGTTTCCGGAACCGCCGCCTCAAGGCCTTATCCCGAACTGTGACGAAGGTGGCGTCCTGGGCGTCGTTCCGGCGATGCTGGGAACTGTACAAGCGACCGAGGCCCTGAAGCTGATCCTGGGGGTCGGGACGTCGCTTGTGGGACGGCTGTTCATGTACGACGCTCTCGACCTGTCGAGCCGGGAGATCTCGATCGATAGGGACCCACATTGTCGCACCTGCGGAGACGGCGAGCCGATCGCAGATGACGCCTCGATCGCCGAGATATCCGCTGCAGAGCTTAGAGGACTCGTCGGCTCTAGAGCCTCGGTCGAACTGGTCGATGTCCGAACGCATGACGAGCGCGCCAAGCGGAGCATCGGCGGAACCCACATTCCAATCAGCCAGCTCGACGCGCGCATCGATGAGTTAGCCCCCCATCGAGGACGGGAGATCGTCGTGTACTGCGCCTCGGGCGTCCGGTCCGAGCGTGCTGCCAAGATCTTGCAGTCCCACGGTCATCGCGTGCGTTCACTACGAGGCGGGCTCAAATCATGGAACTTAGGCTAGAGGGGCTGCCCAGCACCGTCTTCGTGATTGCAGGTCCTACCGCCGTCGGGAAGACGCGGCTGACGCTGGAGCTCGCGTCGAGGACGGGGGCCGAGATCGTCATCGCAGATAGTCGTCAGGTGTACAGAGGGTTTGACATCGGCACGGCCAAACCCACAGCCATCGAACAAGGCAGGGTCCGGCATCATCTCGTCGACTGTGTCGGTCCAGGAGATGCGATCAGCGCCGGGTCGTGGTACAGGCGCTTCGAGGCCGTGGCCGCTGACGCTCGCTCGAGGTCGATCCCGTTGATCGTGACGGGTGGGTCGACGCTTTACGTCGACACTCTACTCAACGGCCCGTCCCCTATTCCTCCGCTCGCCTCATCGACACGTGCCGTCCTTGAGGACGAGTATGCACAGCCTCGAGGCCCTGAGGCGCTCTTTGACGAGTTGACTAAAAGCGACCCAGCCATCGCGAGAACCCTCGATTCGACAAAGAGGCAGCGTCTGATTCGCTACGTCGGGGTACTTCGAGAGACAGGATCGCTGCCGTCGCTACTACAGGCTGACGCTCGGAAGCTTAAATTGAAGACTCACGTCATCGTTCTGTTTCGGCCTCGAAAGGAGCTGTACCAGAGAATCGAACGCCGCGTTGACAGCATGATCGAGAGCGGCCTGCTCGAAGAAGTTCAAGCGCTCCTTGGCCGAGGCGCTGCAGACACGCTCGCGTCGACGATCGGGTACCAGGAGCTTCTTCCCGTCCTCGATGGGACCCGCTCCCTCGAGGACGGAATCCGACTCGTCAAGCGCAACACGAGGCGCTACGCAAAGCGCCAGCTGACCTGGTTCCGGCGCTACCCGTCAGCCACATGGATGGACGCGCGTACCACCACGCCAGAGCGCGTCCTCGAGATCGCGGCCTCACGGCCCACCCAGAAGTAGATCAAGGCTGCTCCTCCCCATCCGACGATCATGACCGGCCAGTCGGTCCCCTCGAGGACGTACCCGAGGTAGGTCACGCTCGAGATCGTTGCGATCCACACGAGTGCCCATCGCAGGGCTCGGTCCTCGATGAGAGTGGCCACGAACAGGACCGGGACGAAGTACCAAGGATGAAGGGTCGACGTCACGGCCGCAGCTCCAACGAGCGTGACTGCTATCGCGTGGATCGCGGAGCGTCGCGACCCATCGTCGCTGAGCAACGCGATACCCACGGTAAGTGCCCACAAGGCGGTGAGGACTAGGCTAGAGATGCGCCCAGCGAGGTCTCCAAACAGCGGATACGTCAGCGCTTTCAAGGAGCGATAGGGCAGCGCATACTGGTCGAGCGTCCCCAGGAACAGACCGAGGGATTGCCCGGCGTTCCCTAGGGCCGATGGTGACCAAAACAAAGCCGTGGCGACGAAGGCTGTGACCATCATCCAAACGGCAGACCTCCAACCACCACGTCTAAGGGAGATGACGCTTACGGGGGCGGGTGCGAGCTTGGTGAGCGTCGCCACAACTGCGCCGATTCCCGTCGCCGCTGGGGAGTGTGTCAGCCCCCAGAGCACGAGCGCGATGCCAAACACAACGATGCCCTCCGTGTGTCCCTGTCCCGCGACCTCGAGGACGACGAGTGGGTTCAGCGCGTACAGAGCTAACAATTTCGGGCCGACAAGGCGGCTCAAGATTGCGATCGCCGTTAGCTCTAATGCCAGCAGAATCGCCTTCAGGACGTACCAACTCCCCTGCCACCCCCAATCGGCGTAGACGAAGGCCGACGCAGCAAAGACCAACTGGCTAATTGGCGGATAGACCGAGTAGTAGTCTGGAGAGTTGAGGCGACCATAGACGGGGTCACTCTGCCAGTTCTCGAGAGAGGGATCTGACGGTAGGACCAGATAGGGTGAGACATCTGCTTCGACTCGCACGACTCCGTCCCAGATGTACCTGAAGCCGTCGTCTGAAAGGACCGGCAGCATCGGGAACACCAGGATCCTCAGAGCTACTGCTGTGAGAATGACATGTCGTGTAGTGGGCTCCCACCTGAGAAGCGCGGCGACGAGAGCTCCGCTAGCCACGAGGTGCAGGACGACGAGGACGACTCGCCACGTCGCACCGTCGCTCGGGGCGCGCGCGGTCCACGCCAACCCGGTTGCAAGCACGATGCCTGGACCGACCCACCGCAGTGTGCCCTTCACCTCGTCGATCTGATCGTCACGGTTAAACTCCCGTCCTCGAGGACGGTCACGACGTCAGCGAGAGCCGTCAAAATAAAGAGACCGCGGCCGTCCTCTGCGAACGGATCCTGAGGGAGTGCCGCGTCCTCGAGTCGTTGTCGCGATGGCCCCATGCCGTTGTCGGTCACGCGGATGATCAATCCTTCGGCCTCGAGGGCGTACCGCAGAACGACCTCTCCTGACCCGTGCTCGATCGAGTTCGAGACCGCTTCGCTCACGCTCAGCACGGCGCGATCGACGTCCTGATCGCTCCAGCCCCGTTGGTGGAGATAGTCCCCCAACGCGTCGCTAGCGACCGCGATGGACTGGATGTCCCGAGGGAGCGTCGTCTCGGGCATGGGCGAAGGCAGTTAGGGCGGTTGCGCCAAGAAGGTACCGTACTAGGCGGCGGCGGAGCGTGCCAGGCGGAAGCCGCGAGACGGCGCTGCGGGCGAGGGGTATCGTATGGCGCACGAACGGGGCAAGCGGTCTGAATCGCTTGATCGGGCCCGGCGAGACACCCTCGGGTTGCAAGACCAGCGAGCGCCCATAGTCACCCGCGTTCTCGAGGGCGCGACCCAAGTCTCCGATGTCGTGAAGGGTGACGTAAGGTTGGGCGAGCCTTAAACCGGTCGGATCGACGGCAGCGAGTCGCTGCGCGAGTGCCTGATCTTCTCCATACGGGACCGCCTCATCAAAACCTCCGACGGCCTTGAGTGTCTCGCGCGAGATCGCGCAGGCTCCGGTGACGAAATACCGCCAGTCGAGAGCGGCGCCGGCCTCGAGGTCGCCGTCCGGCCCCCTGGAGTATCGAGATGCGTAGTCCTGGTACGGCTCATCAGGGTGGTCCGCAACAGGCTTCAGGCGCGCTACGCTCGCTGTCGCTCGACTGTCAATTTGATTAGCTAAACCAATAACGGATCCTATAGAGGGTGCAACGTCAGCGTCAAAGAAGACGACCGTCTGACCTATCGTTGCGGCGACACCCCTGTTTCTAGCTGCCGAGCGTCCCCGGTTCGTGCCGAGGCCCAACACTTTCGCGCGGGGGTCGTGGCCCACAAGCTCATCGAGGACGGCCCTCGTCGCGTCCGTGGATCCGTCATCGACCCACACGACCTCATCCACACCGTGGGCCGCCAGCACGGCAGGTACGCTGAGCCGGAGGATCTCAGCACCATTGAAAACTGCGATTACAACGGACGTCACGAGAGACTCTTTAAGAGGAGCCTCTCGAACTCTGCCGTAGAGGACTCCCATGAGAAGCGAGCGACGTCCTCGAGGGCCTGGTTAGCATAACGGGTGTTGAGCTCCTCGTCTTCGAGCAGTCTCACAGCCCCGTCGGCCAGGGCATCGGCATCTCCAACAGGTACCTCGATCATGGACGATCCAGGAGTGAGGTACTCCCGAGGTCCCCTACTCGACGTCGCCACGATCGCACACCCGCACGCTGCTGCCTCCATAGGCAAAAGGCCCCACCCTTCGATCGTGCTCGTGTGGAGGCATACGCGCGACCCATTGAGGATGTCACTCAATTCGACGGCCGTCGGCCGGACATGAACATCTACCCACGACGGCAGCGAATGACTAGGCCGCCGGGCTGCGATGACGGTCGCAGTCGCAGATGGTGCGCGCGACCTGACCTGCTCCAGAGTCGAAATCAGTGTTGCCGGCCCTTTCACGACGTGCCGATGATAAAGGGCGACGACGTGGTGAGGGCGACTTTCTATCGTGCGCTTGCATCCGAATGTTTGCTTGTCGACAGCATTGGGGACGACGCCTGAGACGTGGTGTCCAGCGTCTTCGAGCAGTCGCCGTAGCCAGCCTGACACGGTGATCCGTACGAGCGGAAGGCTCCAGGTCTGGTGCGCAGTAGCGGACAGAGCGCGCTCGTCTCCTTGTATAAGGTAAACCCCCCTACCTGTGTTCTTTGATACCCAGCTAGCCGTTTGATGACCAGTTGCAATAACGGCATTATATCCACTTAGCTCTACCGCTTTGGTAGAGGACGGCTCCCAGACTACTACACCACGCGAATCGTAAGGCGTGTTGGAAGCGACGCCGTGCGCTCGGTCTCGAATGGCGACCAGGCCACGCTTTGCAAACGAGAGCGCTCCTCCCCACGATTTGGGAGCGATGACCGTCACTCGATGCCCTCGCTCTGCGAGACGGCGAGCATGGCCGAAGACGACCGCGGCACCACCCATCGGAACTCGTACCGGACCAGGCAGCACAAACGCGATGTCCATATGAGCTTCCGAGAAGGACGTCCTACAGAACGATCAGCTCGGTGGAGAGCGGTGTCAGGTTGTCGTTCCCCCCCTCTCTCAAGACGATGAGATCCTCGATCCTAATACCAAACTCGCCCTCGATGTAAACCCCAGGCTCAATCGTAACCGTGGCGTTTGGTGGCAACACGTGATCCACCTTCGACGACAGCCTCGGCCATTCGTGGACCTCGAGGCCGACACCGTGCCCCAAGCTGTGAGAAAACGCGTCTCCAAAGCCCGCGTCCTCGAGGACGGACCGAGCGACGCTGTCCAGGTCGCTCCCCGTCAAGCCGGCTGCCGCGACCTCGATGGCTGCAATTTGGGCAGCACGTACGGCATCGTAGGCTCTCCGTGCCTCTCCACTCGGCTCACCCAACGAGACGGTGCGAGTCATATCGGAGCAGTAGCCGTCTAGGACGCATCCCATGTCGATCACGACCATATCGCCCTTTTCGAGAGCGTGACTCGACGGCCGGGCGTGTGGCTTCGCACCCCGTGCCCCTCCGGCGACGATCGGCTCGAACGACATGGCGGACGCACCTCGGGACAGGTGCTGGTAGACGATCTCCGCGCCGATGTCTCGTTCGGTCACGCCGGGCTTGATCTGGGAAACCAGCCCTTCGAAGACCTCACACGTAAGCGCTTGAGCGCGTCGGACCGCTTCGACTTGGGCGTCGGTCTTCTGAGCGATGGCTTCCGACAAAAAGCTATCTATTGGGACGAACTCGGCTTGGGTAAGCTTTTTTTGGTAGGAGCGATACTGCGCAACCGTCAGCTTGTCCGAGGAGAAAACGACCGAGCATCTCTCCTCGAGGACGGCCAAGTCCGACAGCGACGACACCAGCGATGACTCCGCGAGATGGACGCGGGCCGTCGTGACCTCGCTCGCCGCCTGGACTGTGTATCGGCTGTCCGTAAAGAAATGCGACTGATCCCGGCCCACCAGCAACAGGCCATTGGACCCCGTAAACCCGACGGCCCAACGCAGTTCAGCCGGGTCGCTCAAGAGTGCGAAGTCGCAATTCGACTCGCGAATGAGCCGTCGGATCTGGCCTAGTGGCGTCACGACCGGGTCGAGTAGTTCGGGGACTCCTGCGTGATTGTCACGTCGTGAGGATGGCTCTCTCTCAAACCGGCACCGGTAATGCGGACGAACTGTGCCCGGTCGTGCAAGTCCTCGATGGTGGCGCACCCGCAGTATCCCATCGCGGCCCGGAGTCCCCCCACCATCTGATAGGTCACCTCAGCGAGAGTGCCTTTGTAGGGCACGCGGCCCTCGATGCCTTCCGGGACAAGCTTTTTGAGGTCGTCCTCAGCGTCCTGGAAGTACCGGTCTTTCGATCCCGCTTGCATCGCACCGAGGGATCCCATGCCGCGGTAGTTCTTGTACCGGCGGCCTTCGTAGAGCACCGTCTCGCCGGGACTCTCCTCGACGCCCGCGAACAGCCCTCCAATCATCACCGTCGAAGCTCCTGCGACAATCGCCTTAGGGATGTCGCCGGTCTGCTTGACGCCTCCGTCTGCGATAATCGGCACGTCGAACCGCTTCGCGGCCTCTGCACACCGCATGATGGCAGTGAGTTGGGGCACACCAACCCCAGCTACTACTCTCGTCGTGCAGATGCTTCCCGGCCCAATCCCGACCTTGACGGCATCGGCACCGGCAAGGATCAGATCCTCCGTCGCTTCCGGCGTGGCCACGTTGCCAGCGATCACGTCGATCTGGTCGAACTCCGCCTTGATCTTCGAGACCATCCCGAGCACGTGGGTCGAGTGGCCGTGAGCCGTGTCGACGACGACGAAATCGACTTGGGAATCGACGAGTGCGGCCACACGTTCAGGGGTATCTGGCGTCACACCAACGGCGGCCCCGACGAGAAGGCGGCCGAAGCCGTCCTTGGCCGCGTTCGGGTGTTTCTTCTTTTTCTGAATGTCCTTGAACGTGATCAAGCCTCGCAGATACATGTCGTCGTCGACGACCGGGAGCTTCTCGATCTTGTACTCCTGCAGCGTCGCCTCAGCCTCCTCGAGCGTGGTACCGACTGGAGCCGTAATCAGGCCCTCGGTGGTCATCACGTCCTCGAGGAGGGTCCCGTTATCGGGCTGAAAACGAAGGTCACGGTTGGTTACGATCCCCACGAGACGCCGGTTTTCGTCCACGACCGGTATGCCACCGATAGAGTATCGAGCCATGCGCTGTCGAGCGTCTCCGACAGTGTCTCCCGGCCGCAGCACGATGGGATCGAGGATCATCCCACTCTCACTCCGCTTGACGCGCCTCACCTCGCGAGCCTGGAGCTCAGCGGGCATGTTCTTGTGGAGGACTCCGACTCCACCCTCACGAGCGATCGCGATCGCAAAATCGGCCTCGGTCACCGTGTCCATGGCCGCAGAGATCAGAGGCACCGCGAGCGTGATGTTTCGCGTGAGCTTGGTTCGGGTTTGGACCTCCCGCGGCATCACGTCGCTCCGTGCTGGAACGAGCAGGACGTCATCGTAGGTGAGGCCCTCGTAGGCAATCTTCGTCATGGGTCTGCAGAAGTCGAGTTCGCGAGTCTAGTACAGGATGTGTTTGAGCTTGACAGACCGGCGCAGCGTGTTGACCTCGTGTTCCTCGAGCCGCCGCCATCGTCCGCGCTTCAGCCCGTCGAGAGTGAGCCCGGCATAGGCTACTCGCTCCAAGCTGACGACGCGCCGGCCGAGGGCTCGTGTCATCCGACGCACCTGGCGATTTCTTCCCTCGTGCAGCTGCAACGCGATAGAGCGTCGGTCGCTGTCCGGGAAGAATGCGTGGTCTGCCCGCGCCGGGCCGTCCTCGAGGTCGACGCCGTTCAAGAGCTTGTCGAGGTCCGAAGGGTCGAAGGGCGCGTCAGCGGTGACGATGTACGTCTTGACGGCGCCGTAGCTCGGGTGCATGAGACGGTGGGCCAAGTCGCCATCCGTCGTGAGCAGCAGCGCGCCCGTCGTGTTCCGGTCGAGGCGGCCCACAGGAAATAGCGCCGATTTGATCCTGCCAGGAATCGAGACCAGGTCCATGACCGTTTTTCGTCCTCGATCGTCGGTCACCGTCGTAATGGCGTCCGTCGGCTTGTTGAGCAAGATGTAGGCGAGGTCCGTCGGCTGGACCGGTTTTCCGTCGACCTCGACGCGGTCGGCGTCCGACACGCGGACGCCCATCTCGGCCGACACCTCGCCGTTGACCGTGACGCGCCCCGACGCGATGATGGTGTCGGCCTCGCGGCGCGAACCGACGCCCGCCCTCGCCAGGAACTTGTTCAAGCGAATCGGGCCGGTGTCCTCACCAGGCGGCTCGTTGTGAGACGCTCGCTGTTTCCGCTCGGCCTGGTGCCGACGGCGGATCGACGCGTCGCCACCTGCGCGTCCTTTACTCATTTGTCGCTTCGGTGTTGGGTGAGGGCGATGCCAAGTCTGCGAGCAACCGTGCACGCTCGCGGTTGAACGCGGGGTCCGCCAAGAGCTCCTCGATCTCGCGAGGAGCCGGGAGATCCGACGTAGCCTCCAGGCCAAACTGGTCGAGGAATCGCTCGGTCGTCGCGTAGAGGAGTGGCCGGCCGACACCCTCTCCCCGACCGCTGATCGTGATAAAGTCACGTTCCAGGAGCTGCCGCACAGCGTAGTCGGACCCTACGCCCCGCACGTGGTCGATCTCAGCCCTGGTGACGGGTTGTTTGTATGCAATAACGGACAACGTTTCCAAAAGCGACTTCGAGAGTCGCCGGGTGGCATCGTCCTCGAAGAGCGCCGCCGGAAACGCTGAGACCTCGTCGATGGTCGCCATACGGAGACCGCCCGCCCAGCGCCGAATCCGGAAGGCGCGCCCACCCTCTTGGTAGGACACGTTGAGACGGTCGACACTGTGACCGACCTGCTCGCTCGACACCTCCACCCCTGTCACCTCGGAGTAGCACCGAGCAACGTCCTCCTCGCGAAGCGGGACGTCACTGGCGAACACCAACGACTCGACGGCCTGATCGAACGTGTCCGATACGAAGTCTTCCGGGGAGCGCTCAGTCATCACTTACGCGACCTCGAGGACGGCAGACGACGTTGACTCGATCGCGAAATCTTCGGGGTCGATACCGAAGATGACGCGGATGGCTTGGCGCTGAGCCAAGTCGAGGATCGCCAAAAACGTCACGATCACGAACGGCTTGCTGCGTCTGGTCACGAGGGCACGGAACGAGGTCCCCCCGTCCTCGATGCGGCCCATCACCCACGCTCGCTGGACGTCGATCGCGAACGTCTCGCGCGTAATCTCGTGGCGCAAAGGCTCAGCCACCGCCTCTGCACGCTCGACGATGGAGCCCAGCGCGTGGACCAGATCGAAAAGGGTTGCTCGGTAGGTCGTCTCGGTGACTACGGACAAGCGCTCTCGGTCATCGCTGGCGGCACCACGAACGAAGAGCCGGCTCCGGGCGTCGAACCGGACGGAGAGCTCGCCGGCCGCCTCTTTGAACCGCACGTATTCGAGAAGCCGATCGACGAGTTCTTTGCGGGGGTCGATCGGTTGTCCGTCTTCGTCGAGGTCGGGCCTCGGCATCAGCATCCGGGCCTTGATCTGAATCAGCAGGGCCGCGGTGTAAACGAAGTCCGCTGCCGCATCGAGGTCGACGGCCTCGATGGACCGGACGACCTCGAGGTACTCGTCCGCGATCTGCGCGATCGGGATGTCGTGGACGTCGAGTTCGTCGCGCCGGATAAAGAAGAGCAGGAGGTCGAGTGGACCCTCAAACTGCTCTAGGTGGACGCGGTGCATGGGCGGACGGCTTTGCAGAAGCTACGCCCGTCCTCGAGTCCGGGAGTCGTCCTCGAGGGTGCGACCTCGGCGCCTAGGCTTCCTGCTCCCGAAACCAATCGACGGTCGTGCGCAGCCCCGTGGCCACGTCGATCTCGGGAGTCCACCCGAGCACGTCCTTGGTGTGGCGTACATCGAGGACGCTGCGTTGCTGCTCGCCGGGCTTTGCCGGCCCGTGGTTCTCGTCGGCACCCGCCTCGGTGAACTCGTTGATGTGGCGGAAAAGTTGGTTGACGCTCGTCTCAATGCCGGTGCCGACATTGTAGATCCCGGACGTGTCGCGGGCGAGCCCGGCGACGAACGCCTTGACGACGTCGCCCACGAACACGTAGTCGCGTGTCTGTTCTCCCGGTCCGTTGATCGTGATCGGTTCGCCCCGAAGCAGCCGTTGGGCGAAGATGGCCACCACGCCCGCCTCACCATGCGGGTTCTGGCGCGGTCCGTACACGTTGCCGAACCGGAGCGCCGCGTACTCGAGGCCGTGCGTCTGATGGTAGAACCGCAGGTAATGCTCGCTCACCAGCTTGGTGATGCCGTAGGGCGACATCGGCAGCGTGGGATGGCTCTCAGGCTGTGGCCCTCCGCCATTCACGTCGGGGTCCGGCTCCCCGTAGATCGCTCCACCGGTCGACGCGAACGCCACTTTCTCGAGGCCGTTCTCTCGCCCGGCCTCCAAGAGGTTGAGGAAGCCGAGCACGTTCACGTCCGCATCGAACGGAGGGTCGGCGACGGACCTGCGGACGTCCATCTGGGCAGCCAGGTGGCACAGAGCCGCGAACTTGTGGGTCGCGAACAGGTCGGCAGCTTCTTGGGACCGGATGTCGAGCTCGTGGAAGGTGGCGCCATCGGGGACGTTGCTGGGGACGCCGCCGGACAAGTCATCGAGGACGTGGACATCACAGCCTTCTCGGACGAGACGGTCGGCGACGTGCGAGCCGATAAAGCCGGCCCCGCCGGTAACAAGGACGGGGCGACCTTCGAATGGGAATGCCATCTGGATGGTTAGTCGGAGGGGATGAGAGCTACGGTGCTGAGCCGCTCGGGCGCAAATAAATCGGACGCGACCTGTCTGACGTCATCGGCCGATACCGCGTCGACCTCAGCGACGATCTCCTCGATCGACACGACGCGGTCGTGGACCAACTCGACTCGTCCCACCCTTTGCATTCGGTTGGAGGTGCTCTCGAGGCCGAGCATGAGAGAGCCTTTTAGTTGGTGCTTGGCACGGGTCAGCATCCGAGGGCTGACGGCCGTCTCGGCGAGCTTCGCGAGCTCGCGTTCGATCAGAACTTTGGACCGGTCCAGCCTCGAGGCGTCGGTCCCGATGTAAACGCCGAGGTCCCCCGAGTCGGCCTGGACGTTGACGAACGAGTACACGGAGTAGCACCAGCCGTACTTCTCACGAATGTTCTGGTTGAGTCGGCTCGACATGCCTCCCCCCAGGATCGTGTTGAGGACCGACAGAGACGTTCGACGCGGGTCATGAGCCCCGAACGCCCTTGTGCCGACCACCAAGTGCGCCTGCTGGATAGGCCGCTCGACACGGACCTCGGCCTGATCGTATCCAGACGGCGCGTCACGGACGGACGGGTTCGGACCTCTGTCGAACCCTTCCAACAGCCGCTCGACGTGACGGACGACGTCCTCGTGGCGGACGTTGCCGGCAACGGACACGACCAGCCGGTCCGGCACGTAATGTCGTCCGATGTACTCGACGAGCGCCTCACGCGTAAACGACCTGACGCTGTCTTGCGTCCCGATCACAGGCTTGCCGAGCGGGTGCTCGGGGTAGAGCGCCTGCTCGTAGAAGTCGAACACGTGGTCCTCGGGCGCGTCCTCGTACATCTTGATCTCTTCGATCACGACGTCTTTCTCCTTCTCGAGCTCTCGCGCGGGCAACGTGGGCTGAGTCACGAGGTCGAGGACGGTTTCGAGCGCGCGTCCGAGATGCTCCGTCAATCCGCGGGCGTAAAAGCACGTCTGCTCCTTCGATGTGAACGCGTTCAGGTACCCACCGACGGACTCCATCCGCTGGTTGATCAAGTACCCGCGCCGTCGACGCGTCCCCTTGAACACCATGTGCTCGATAAAGTGCGTGATCCCGGCCTGGTCCTCGCGCTCGTCGCGGCTCCCGGCGTCCACAAAGGCCCCGACAGCGACAGACCGAACCGACGGGATGGTCTCCGTCAGGACGCGGACCCCGCTCGGCAGCACCGTCCGGCCGGTCTCAGGAATGAGTTGAGTAGCCATAGGCGCGGCCTATCCCGAACGCGAGCGGGTGTTCCACACCCACGGCGACTTCGCGCTATCGGCCGCTGCGCGCTGCGTCGACTCCTGCCACCGCCTGTCGGCGATTCGGCGCCCGGTCGAGGACGGCGCGGAACGCGCTCTCGGCCTCGAGGTCGCGACCGGCCTCGAGGAGCGCGTGCCCGTACGCCTCGTTCGACGGGACGACGGGAGCCGGGGGACCGAACGTGAGCGGCGCCTCGGCCTCGAGGGCGGCGGCGTGCTGGAGACGAGCGAGGCCGTCCTCGAGGGCGCCCTGGGCGATCAGGAGACGGCCCTGGAGTTGGGCCAGCGCCGAGCGGACCGTCCACGACGGGTCTTCCGACGCGTCGACCTCGAGGGCGAACTGCTCGACCCATGCACTCGCGTCTTCGAGGCGCTCGGCCTCGATCCAGTCGACGACCGTTGGCAGCCACCGGATCGCTCGCGTCGTCAGGCCAACACTCTCGAGGGCGCTTGGTGCGAGAGCAGGATCATCGAGGGCGGTCACGTCTCCATAGGCAGACGCGTGGGCGGACGCCATCCGGGCGACGTGGGCGATGGCCGTAGACCCGTCCTCATCGTCGCGGACGTGCTGCTTCGCGATCTCGAGAAGCCTGGCCGACTCCCCTTGCTGGTCGAGCTGCGTCGTGGCGTAGTGCCACCACCAGAGCGCGTGCCACCCATGACCGTTCAGCGCCTCTCCGCGTCGGTCCGATCCCGCTTTGGCCGCTCTGTAGCTGCGCTCGTTCATCTCGGCGACGTCCTCCCACATCCCGAGTGCGAGATAGATGTGGCTCGGCATGTGGAGCGCGTGGCTCGCGGCCAGGGCGACGTCCGCGTACACGCGTGCGGGCCGAAGTCCGAGTGGCGCGTGGACGGGATCGTCGTAGGCGTGGATGAGGTAGTGCGCCGCTCCGGGATGTCGCGGGTTGACATCGAACACCTCCTCGGCGACGGCCGCGGCTTTCATGTAGACGGTGAAATCGCGCCCTTCGTGAGCTGTGCCGAGCAGCGCAAGAGCATAAAAGGACTGAGCATCGAGGTCGTCGGGGTACCTCATCGCCAGGTCCTCCATCGCCTCGGCATACGCGTCGTCGCGGGCCTCTTTGTCGCCTTCCCCGAACAGGACGTCGAGCGTCGCTGCGTAGGCCTGTTCGCGCTCGCTCGCGCCGCTCCAGTCCACGTCCTCGAGGGCGGCTCGCGCAGCGTCGCGATCCTGTCGCTGCCAGATGGGGTGGTTGTGCGTCATGGCCTCGCCCCAGGCGGCCATCGCGAAGTCGGGATCCAACCTCCGCGCTTCTTGAAAGGCGTCGCGGGCGTCCACGTATTCGAACGAGTGCAGCAGAAGAAGCCCGCGGAGAAACGGCTCTTGCGCGACCTCGAGGCCGGAATTCTCAAACGAGGTCTCGCCGAGGTCCTGGGCAGAGACGGTCGCAGTGACCAGGAAAACGAGTGCGAGGACGCGGATCATAGTGGTCAGAAACGAAACCGACCTCGAGGACGCGAGCGGAGCAGGTCCGGTTCGTCCTCGAGGCCGTAGAGGGATTCAGCCCCGAGGTCGCGACCTCGAGGACCGTCGTGAACTACGCCGACGCTGCCGTCGCGTCGAGGACGGCCCCGTCGCCCATCGAGGCCGAGTCGTCGGGACGAGGCGTGTACGGCTCACCGTGCTCGGGGAACTGCTTGATGTACGCCTCCTGGACCGGGTGCCCCGTGTCGGCTGCGATCGGCGAGGCCTCCTGGATGTAGAAGTCCTCGTTCGGAAGCGTCTCCACCCAATCGAGGGCGGCTTGGGCAGCCCGGCGCATCGAGTCGTCCGAGTTGACCGTCAAGGCCTTGACGTTGGCGACGATCCGCTCGTGAGCGATGTGCATAAAGTGCAAGCCAGCGAGCTTGTCGCGCTCCCACTTCTCACCGGTCGCGCCCTCCGCGAGCTGCTGGTCGAGCTTCGAGAGGACGGCGGACCAGGCGAACATCAGGACCGCGTTGTCAGCGAGTCTGGCCTGGGTCACCTGGGCTGTCACGATCTTCTCTTCGAGACGACGCGAGGCGAGCTTGAACTCACGCGTGTGCGTTTGGACGTGGCTCGCGAGCCGATCGGCAAACGAACGGAGCGAGGGGTGGACGCGGCTGACCTCGGGCTTCGCGACCTTCTTGCCCAGGAAGATCTCGGTCGCGATCGGCGTGCCGGCCTTGATGGTCTGTGGTTGGAAGGCGCCCTTTAAAATGCGGGTCGCATTTTCTCCGACGGTCTCCTCGTCCGACCACTGGACGGTGTTGAGCAGGCCCAGCATGTACTCGGCGAGCTGCTTGCCGCCGTAGGCGAAGATGAACGACTGCATCACCTCGTTCGAGCCCTCGACGATCCGGTGGATCCGGTTGTCGCGCCACAGGCGGTCAAACTCGTTCTCTGTGACGTAGCCCTCGCCGCCCATGATCTGCATGGCCGAGTCGATCACGTTCCACCCCTCCTCGGAGCAGAAGTACTTACAGGCCGCCGTCTCGACCATGATATCGCGGTCGTGGCGGTCGAGCATGCCGCAGACGGAGTACAGCATCGCGTCCATCGCAAACGTCAGCGCGTGCATCTCCGCGATCCGCTTTTGGACCAGCTCGAAGTCGGCGAGTGGGCGCTGGAACTGGTAGCGCGTTGCGGCCCACTTCGTCGCCTGCTCCATCGCTTGCTTAGCCGCGCCGGAGACGCCCGCCGAAAGTGTGCAACGGCCGTAGTTCAGACACGTCAGCGCCACCTTCAGACCCTGCCCCTCGCGGTGCAACAGGTTCTCCTTAGGCACCTTGACGTCCTCGAAGCGGATGCGCGCCTGCCACGTGCCGCGGATCCCGGTCTTGGAACGGTTCTTCTGGAAGAAGCTGACGCCGTCCATGTCAGGCGTCACGATGAGCGCCGTCACGCCCTTCTTCTCCTTCCCCGTCTTCGGATCCGTCACGGTCTGGTTCGCCATCACGGTCAGCAAACCCGACAACGCACCGGACGTGATCCACTTTTTCTCGCCGTTCAAGATGTAGACCTGCTCGTCCTCGTCCCACACGCACGACGTCCGTTGCCCCGCCGCGTCAGAACCAACGTTGGGCTCCGACAGGCAGAACCCCGACAGCTTCTCGCGGGCGACGAGCGGGAGGTACTCGCGCTGCTGCTCTTCCGTCCCGAAGAGCATCAGGGCCTTGCACCCGATCGACTGGTGCGCCGACACCATAACGGCGGTCGACCCGCACCGGCGACCGATCGCTTCGAGGACGCGGTTGTAGGCGGCCACTCCGAGGCCGAGACCACCAAACTCTTCCGGCACGGTCATGCCCATCACGCCCATGTCGAACAAGCGTTGGATCACCCACTCGGGAATCACCTGCTCCTGGTCGATCATGATCGACGGGTGCTCGTTGTCGAGATAAGCCTCGAGTTCAGCGACGAGCGCGTCGGTCTTGGCCTTCTGGTCAACCGAGACCTCGGGGTACGGGAACAGCAGCTCCTCACGGACGCGCCCCCAGAAGAGGTTCTTGATGAAGCCCATCTCGTCCGGCTCGGGTCCTAGCATCGTCTCGGCTTCCTTGATCATCTGCTGATCGCGGGCGGAGACACCTTTCATGGATGAGAGAACGGACATAGAGGTTGGGGTCTGGAAGCGCTTTTCTAGAGACGTCGAATGTAGCCGACACTCGGTCGATCTCGGCACCTCCAGACGCGAAGGAGTCGAGAGTTCGAACGGCGGGCACACCTCTTACGCCGGAGGGTTCATTAGAGATCTCCTGACCCGTGATGCCGCGCATGACCTCCTTCGCCTCCCGCCTCGACGCCGCCGTCCTCGAGGTCGGCTCCCCCCTTTGCGTGGGGCTGGACCCCGACCTCGACCGGCTCCCCTCGCACTTAAAAGGGGCAAAGGGAGTCGTTGAGTTTTGTATTGCAATAACGGAGTCATGTGCGTCACTGGCCGCCGCCTTCAAGCCCAACCTCGCGTTCTTCGAGGCCTTAGGCCGCGACGGTTGGTACGTCCTCGAGGACGTGTGCGCAGCGGTCCGCTCCACCGGGAGGCTCCTCGTCCTCGATGGCAAGCGCGGGGACATCGGCAACACGGGCCGCAAGTACGCCGCGTCTCAGTTCGACGTCCTCGAGGGCGACGCCGCCACCGTCGCGCCGTACATGGGTTCTGACAGCCTCCTCCCGTTCCTCGAGCATCGGGGACGGTGCGCGTTCGCTCTGGTCGCGACTTCGAACCCCGGCGGGGCCGACCTCCAACAGCTCGAGGTCGACAGCGAACCGCTCTATCACCGCACGGCAAACCTTGCGGCACGATCTGGCGAGCACGCCCAGGGCGAGATCGGTTTTGTCGTCGGGGCGACCCGCCCTGACGTGCTGTCGAGTCTCCGAGCCCGCCACCCCGCGGTGCCGTTCCTCGTGCCCGGAGTTGGAGCCCAGGGGGGGTCTCTCGATGAGGTCATGGTCGCAAATGCGAATGGACCGATCCTGATCAACTCGAGCCGATCGATCATCTACGCCTCTACGGGCGCCGACTTTGCAGAAGCTGCCGCCCGCGCGGCCCAAACGCTCTCTTCTGCCATCGCCAAGGCGTCGGTGTAACCTTTGTCACGCGCGATCCGTGGCGAGGGGGACCGATCTCTTCCCATGAGCCCAGACGCCCTCGTACGCCAACACGCCGACCTCGTCTACCGAGTCGCGTTACGCGTGTCCGGCTCGACCGACGACGCCGCCGACGCCGCCCAAGACGCGCTGGTCAAAGTCTGGCAGAAGATCGGGGACGTCCCCGCCGAACGGCGTTCGGCGTGGGCGGCTCGGGTAGCGAGAAACGCGGCCCTCGACCTGCGGCGCCGGCGCTCCGTCCGGCCGACGCCGGGATGGGAGGAGCCCATTTCAGACCCTGCCAGCGCGGACCTCGGGCCGAGCCGGCACGCCGAGGTCTCCGAACTGCGTGCCAATCTCGAGCGCGCGGTCGACTCCCTCGACGAGCCGTACCGCTCCATCCTCGTCTTGCGCGAGATCGAGGGGTTCAGCTACGCCGACATCGCCGACACCCTCAGCCTCCCGCTCAACACCCTCAAGGTGTACCTCATGCGCGCCCGACGACGCGCCCGAGCTGCACTCACCGCCGCCGCCCCCGACCTGGTCCCATGACGACCGACTGCTCCCCGCTCGAGGCCTACCTCGAGGACAGACTCTCCCCCGCCGAGGCCGACGCCTTCGAGGCACACGCGGTCGACTGCACGTCGTGCGAGGACGCCCTGGCGTTCCCAGAGCTCACGTCATTGCGCGACGTCCCCTGCCCCCCCGTCGTCGTCGAGGATGCCCTACGCCAAACGCGTCGGGCGCCCGACCGAGCGGCCTCGCGGCCGACACGACACTCGCGGCGCGTCGTCGGGTCTGGGATCGCTGTCCTCGCTCTGTGCGCGATCGCCGCCACTCTGCTCCTTCGACCGGACGCACCGAGGCCGGACATCGCGGTCGTGTCTGCTGCTCCCGCCGTCCTCGAGGACGAGACGCCCGTCGCTCCCGAGAGCGCCCCGACCGAGGACTCCGCGTCTCCAGACGCGCTCGGCGAGGCACCGGCGCCGGCACCACAACCGGCCGCTCCCGCACCGCTCTCTCAACCCGCCCCATCCCTCCCCGAGCCGCCCGCCCTCGAGGTCGCGGAGGCATCTCAGGACCCGACGGAACGCGACGCTCCCCTCGAGGACGAAAGCCTCCGAGAGGACGACATGCCGACAGACGCTGAAATCGCTGAGGCGCAGCGCGACCTCGCCCTGGCTTTCCGCCTCGTCGCAGACGTCCAAGACCGAGCCCGCCACGCCGTTCGATCTGAAGCCGGGACCGTGGCCTCCACCATCGACCAAACACTCCCCTTTTAACCATGCGCGCCTTACTTCTCGCCACCGCTTTGAGCCTGTCGGCCCCCGTCTTTGCCCAGCCCATCACCACGCAGGAGCTGGACGACCTCTTTAACTCCGAGCCTCGTGTCGAAGTCAACCTTCGTGGCTCGCTCATCCGCCTGGCCGCCGAGGCTACGCGCGCCGAAGGGCCAGAAGCCGCCCTGATGCTCGATGGGATCCGATCGGTCGTCGTTCGGATCTATTCCTCGCCGGTCGACCAGCGGCTCGTCGACCTCGAGCGCCTCAGCCTCGTCGGCGACCGCTTCGAGGACGACGGGTGGTCCACCATCGTCCGCGTTCGCTCTCTCCCCGACGACCCCGACAACGACGGCGACGTGTGGGTCTACGTCCGCGACGAAGGCGACGTCCTAGACGGGCTCGCGGTTCTGGCCCTCTCCACCGACGACGACACGGCCGTCATGGTCCACATCGACGGGACCATCGACCCTGCCCAGATCGGAGCCCTCAGCAGGCGCTTCGCCCGCATCGACCTCGAGGACGACTTGGACAGCGACGACGATGAGTAGGGCGCTCCTGACAGTCTCGGTGTTGCTCGTCGCTCTCGGCGGGTGCGTCTCCCTCGAGACCGGCCGCGTCGGTCACGAGATCGCCCGCGACCTCGAGCGGGACTCCTCGGTCGACGTGGTCAGAGGCCTCTCTGTGTCGGCAGGTCGTGGCCTGATCGGTACGGGTCGATTCTTCGCCCGGATGTTCGCGCCGAAGTCGACGGAAGACGGGCGCCGGTTGGCGAGGCACGTACGCGTCGCGCAGGTCTCCCTGTACTCGATTCGTGGGGTCACCGACCTGAGCTATCTGTCGCCACCGAGCGCGTTGGACGACTACCGAGAGGAGGACGGCTGGTATCGGCTCGCGACGATTCGAGACACGTCCGGGACGGCGTGGGTGCTGTACCGAGAGGACGGCGACGCGCTCCGAGACCTGCTCGCCGTCGTGGTCTCGACCGACGACCTAGTGGTGACCAAGCTGTCCGGAGACCTCACCGAACTCGTCCTCGAGGCCGCCGACACCTGGTCGCCGTCATCGCTAATCGATGAGGTCCTGTTCAAAGAGCCCGAACCCGACGAGGTCGTCGCTGAGGGCTCGACCGGGAGAAACGCGAGCGGAGAGACACCGATGTGATCCAGGGAGTTGACGTGCCGCGTATGTTTTGGGACGCCCACCTCAATCCAGGATGCAGCTGCGCGCCCTCTTTCTACTCGCACTCCCTCTCACATTGACCGCTTGCGGTGACTCGGCTGACACTGAAGCCGACCTCGGTGACATCAGCACTCCGATCGAGGAGCCGGTACCTCAGCTCGATGAGACCTCCGGGACCCTGGTAGCAGGAGACGTAACGCTAGAGACGGGCGAGTTCATGGACTCGTACAACATCCTCGCCCGCGAGGGACAATGGATCAAGGCGGAGGTCGTGTCGGGTGACTTCGACCCGCACATCATGGTCATCAGCCCGACGGGTGTCCAGACCGACGTCGACGACTCGGCGCTCGAGAACACGTCCATGACCAAGGCCATCCTGGAAGCAAGCGAGGGCGGTGAGTGGACCGTCATCGTCACAAGCTTCGAGCCCGGAGAATCTGGCAGCTACGAGCTCGCCTACGGCGCACTCGATGAGGAGCCGGAGGACGCTGCCGAAGGCACCCAGGTCGTACCAGACGAGGATCCGACGATCGAGACATGATCCTGACTCGTGACGTGCCCCGCAGTCGAGCTCGTCTGCAGGACGAATGCAGACGAGTGTGTGGTCAGAAATCGAGAAGTGATTGCGCGGCCTGCTCGAGGCGGGCCTGCGCGGAGTAGACCTCGGCTTCGATCGCCTTCGAGAACGGAATCGGCAGGTCCGCGCCGCCCACACGGACCGGAGGCGAATCGAGGTCGTGGAAGGCCTCCTGTGCGACCTCGGCCGCGACCTCGGCGCCAAACCCGCCGGTCCTTCCCGCTTCGTGGAGGACCAGCAAGCGCCCGGTCTTCTTGACCGACTCGAGGACGGCCTCGCGGTCCCATGGCACGAGCGTGCGCAAGTCCACGACCTCGAGGTCGCCGGCGTCTTGAAGGTTCGTCGCGAGATCGAGTGCCCACCGAACGCCGACACCCCACGTCACGACGGTCAAGTCCGCTCCCTGGCGCGCGACGCGAGCTTTGCCGATCTCGACGCGGTAATCGCCGTCCGGGACGCTGCCTCGCATCGACCGATAGAGCGCTTTGTGCTCGAAGACCAGGACTGGGTTGTCGTCCTCGATGGCCGAAACAAGTAGCCCTTTCGCATCGGCCGGAGTCCCAGGCACGACCACCTTTAGACCCGGGACGTGGCAGAACCAGGCCTCCGGGCTCTGGCTGTGAAACGGACCGGCACCGATCCCGCCACCGAACGGGGCTCGGACGGTGACCGGCACCTTGGCCCCCCACCGGTAGTGCGTCGTCGACAAGTTGTTGACGATCTGGTTGAAGCCGCAGGTGATAAAGTCGGCGTACTGCATCTCGACGACGGGCCGGAACCCATCGAGGGCGAGGCCGAGCGCGCAGCCGAGCGCTCCGCTCTCGATGATCGGCGTGTTGCGGATCCGGTCGGCTCCGAACCGCTCGAGGAAACCGGCCGTGACCTTGAACACGCCCCCGTACTCGGCGACGTCCTGGCCCATCAGAAGGGTCGTGTCGTCGGCCTCGAGGGCGCGGCCCAAGCCGTCCGTGATCGCGTCGATAAAGCGGACGTCCGGGGTCTCCGGCCCCCGGTGCGCCGTCGGCCTAGAGGTCGAGGGCGCAAACACGTCTCGGTGCTCGTCGGCGTCCGTGCTCGTGACCTCGGGCTGGGTCAGCGCCCACTCGGCCACCTCCTCGATCTCGGCCTCGAGGGCGGCGTCGATCGCGTCGAGGTCGGCGGGGGCCACGCCGTCCTCGATGAGGTGGTCGCGGTAGCGCTGGACCGGGTCGCGCTCCTGCCACTGGGCGATCAAGTCGTCGGGGACGTACTTGGTCCCACTCGCTTCTTCGTGGCCGCGGACCCGGAAGGTCTTCATCTCGAGAAGCGTGGGGCCATCCCCTGCCCGTGCCCTCGCGGCTGCAGCATTGACGCTTGCAATAACGGAATAAATGTCATTCCCGTCCACCACGACGCCCGGCATGCCGTACCCGGCTGCCGCGGAGGCGATGTCCTCGACCGGTAGGGCCTCAGACGTCGGCGTCGACAGCCCGTACCCGTTGTTCTCGACGACGAACACGACGGGCAGCTTCCAGACCGAGGCCAGGTTCAGCGCCTCGTGGAAGTCTCCTTCCCGAGTCGCACCCTCTCCTGTGAACGCGAGTGCGACGGCGTCCTCTCCGCGAAGCTGCGACGCCAGGCCGAGCCCGTCGGCCACGGGCAACATGGCCGCGAGGTGCGAGATCATCCCGACGATCTTTTTGTCGGGGTGACCAAAGTGAAACGTCCGGTCACGACCCTTTGTGAAGCCGCCCTCTTTGCCCATCAACTGGCAAAACAAAGGCCGAAGCGGCAATCCGCGCGTCGTCCACACGCCGAGATTCCGGTGCATCGGCAACAGCCAGTCTCTCTCCTCGAGAGCCCACGCGCATCCGACCGCGATTGCCTCCTGGCCGTACCCGCTGAACCATTTCGAGAGCCGGTTTTGCCGGATCAGCCGCAGCATCTTGTCCTCGACGGCACGGGGCAACCGCAGTGCGCGGTACAAGTCGAGCGCGTCAGAGTCGGACACGGGAGCAGCGAGCGATTGGGACTCCATGAATCTGGGGAGGGGACCGCGCAAGGTCCGTCCTCGAGGGCGATGGGTCTACCCCCTCCGCCGATCTTCTCCCGATCTAGTGCCCGCGCCCTGCCAATGCCGTCCTAATCGTTTGGAACAGGATCTTCGCATCGAGGCCGAGGCTCATCGTCTCGATGTAGAACAGGTCGAACTTCAGCTTCTGGCGGACGCTCTCGAGGCTGTCGTCGTACTGCCACTGGACCTGCGCCAGGCCGGTCAGACCCGGTTGGACCCTGTGGCGACGACTGTAGAGCGGAATCTCGGTGACGAGCTGTTTCACGAAGTAGGGACGCTCGGGTCGAGGTCCGACCAGGCTCATGTGTCCGAGAAGGACGTTGACCAACTGCGGCATCTCGTCGATCCGAAGCTTGCGTAACCACCGTCCGAGACGGGTGACGCGCGAGTCTCGCCTCTCCGCCCACACGGGTCCCGTTTCGCGCTCCGCATCGTCGACCATCGTCCGGTACTTGAGCATCGTGAACGTTTTGCCGTCCCGGCCCACCCGCGTCTGCCGATAGATCGCAGGCCCTTGCGACGACGCCCGCACGGCGAGGCCGATCATGAACCACAGCGGCATCCCCACCACGAGGACCAGGGCACTGACGGCGATGTCCGCGAGCCGCTTGGTGCGCCGCTCCCACACCGGGATGGGCTCCGGGAGCACCTCGATCAACGGCAGGCCGTAGGTGTGCTCCGTCCGCGCCATCCCACCTACGGCCGCGTAGAAATCGGGGACGAGCTTGAGCGTGACGGGCTTGCCGTCACACACCCGCAAGACCTGGTCCAGCGTCTCGTGGTCGTCCGAGCCGAGCGCGATCAACACGTCCTGAACACCGAGCCGGTCGATCAGTCCGGGAAGCTCGGCGACCGCGGCCTCGGGAGCACCTGACGGCGTCACCTCGACGGCACCGACAGGTAGCGCATCCCCACCAGGAAACCGCTCGGAGATCGTCTCCGACTCCCCTCCCGCCAGGACCGGAACGTGGACGGGGTCGCGCAGGCGGACCGCCCCGACGATCTCGATGTTGGCGGCCGGGTACTCGGCTAGGTCGTGATACAGCGTCTCCACACGGTCGGACCACCCGACGACCACGGCGCGGTGTCGGCCGTACCCCCTCACCACGAGCGCCTTTTGAACGCTACGGATCACCAACCGCACGCCGCCGACAGCGACAAACTGAGCGGCTGCATAGGCGCCGAAGGCCGTCCTCAGGTCCGCCGTGTCGACGCGGTCGACGATCAGGCCGAAGAACAGCGCGAGACCGCCGAACGAGATCACCTTCAGGAGCGTGACGAGCTCGTCGAGCCGACCTCGAGCGTACCGCTCTCCGTACAGACCGGAAAACGCGAACAGGACACTCCAGCCAATGACGACGGCCGCAGCTCCTACGAGTTGGAGCCCGAACGGAGTGGGCAGCCAGTTCCACGCCGACGCCCCACGGGCGACGAGAGTGAGCGCGAGCGCGCTGGCGAGGGCGTCGCCCCACGTGAGGGCGAAAATCTCAATTCGACGAGACAATCAGACGAGCGAAGGGGCGCGTAGCGGAAGTCTCGAACGAATGCGGGCTGGTGACCGTGCCAATCTAGACCCCCCATTCTGTTGGCGCAAGCAACCTCGAGGTCGCTCGGTAGCTTCCGGCATGTCTCGCGCGCTGTTCCTGCTTCTCACCTGGACGATCGCGGCGTCGGCCCCGCTCCAGGGTCAACCCGAGATCGTGCCGGCGGAGCATCGCGTGTACGAGTGGATGGCCGATCAGCGAGTCGCCGGGCATCTTCCGGAGTACCGCCACGAAACCCTCCCGTACGACCGGCTGACCGTCCGTCAGCACCTCGACAGCCTCGCCACCCGCAGCAGCGACCTCGGCGCATCGAGCCGGTATTGGCTAGACCAGTTCAGGCGCGAGTTTTTCGAACCGCTCGACCGCGTCCACAGCTACGTCGGTGACGGCCAAGCGGGAATTCTCGACTTCGAGGCCGAACGGACCTTTCTATACACACGCAACGACGACTGGAGAGTGTCGGTCTGGGGCGAGGGCGCCGTCGAGAACCGGTCGTCCGAAGGCCCGGTCGACGCCGGTGGCCTGTCTCGCAGCGCACGGCTGACGTTTGAAGCGAGTTGGCGCAACACCGTCGGGCTGTACACGAGCACGATCAACGGCGTCCAAGTCAGTGGCGACGCGTCGGTCCTGCTGGCCGACCCTCGCTTGGCGCCGCTGTACTTCGTCGCCCGAGACCCGACCAACGTGCAGGGGCCGTTCGACCAGACGTCGGCTTCACTGCGCGTCGTTGAGGGGCCGTTCTCGGCCGAGATCGCCAACCAGCGCCTCCGGTTCGGGGCCAGCGCGGACGCCCCGATGCTGCTCACCGACAACGCCGACTATCTGCCGTTCGTCCGGCTGGGCCTGAAGACACGCAGCGTCACCGTCCAAGCCATCCACGCGGCGCTCAGCTCGCCCTCGAGGACGGTCATCACCGACGACGGAGACCTGTTTTTCGAGAGCCCGGACCGGTTCCTCGCGATGCACCGCCTCGAGGTCCAGCCGTTCGGGTGGTTCAGCGCCGCGTTCACCGAGGCCGTCGTGTACGGACGCCGAGGACCGGAGATCGCCTACCTCAACCCTCTCTACCCCGTCGAGGCCGCCGAGCACGCGTTGTGGGACCGAGACAACGCCCTGTTCACCTTGGAGGGCACGGTCCGCCCTCTCCGCGGCCTCGAGGCCTACGGCACCTGGCTCGTCGACGACCTGGCGACTTCGACACTGGGCGACGGCGACTACGGTAACAAGTGGGGACTTCAGGGAGGGGTCCAACTTTCTGTCGCCTCGACAGGCGTCACGGCCTTCGGCGAGTACACCCGCATCGAGCCCTACACGTACACGCACCGATTTCAGGAGGACGGGTTCTTTTTCAACTCGTACGTCCACAACGACTTCGGGCTCGGGCACCCGATCGGACCGAACGCGGATCAGTGGCTCGCGGGGGTCCAGGCGTGGCTGCCGTTTCGCGCTCGAGGACGCGTGGCGGCGCGGTACCGACGTCAAGGGCGCAACCCTGTCGACCCCGTGACGGGCGAGGCGACCAACATCGGTGGCGACGTCAACGACGGCCGGGCGCCGGCGGACGGAACCAAGCGCTTTCTCGCCGGCGACGTGTTCTCGGGACCGGGCTTCCAGGGCACCCTCGAGGTCGAGCCCGCACGCGGTGTGGCGCTCCGGCTGTTTGCCGATGCCCAGTTCTGGGACGACCGGCCCAACGACGTGTTCGTCCGGTTCGGGCTCGCCGTGCGTCCGTAGGTGCCGACGCTCCAAGAGTGGCGTGGGGACGACGGAGCCGTCGTCCGCTACACGCCCGTCCGATCGTTCGGGAAGGTGTGGGTCGCTGCGGGTCTCCCCTCGTCCTCGAGGACGAACGACGTGGTGGCATTCGAGCGGGCGGCAGCGGTGGAAAATGCTCGCGTTCTGTGGTTCGCGGTTGAGTCTCCTGAGTTCATCGACGGGAGTCGCCCCTCAATCGTGATTGGGGCCGAGCCGGTCTGGTCGTCCTCGAGGTGGGACGAGATCGTGTCGTCGAAACGGTCGGTACGTGCGCAGATCGCACGGGCTCGCAACAAGGGCCTCGAGGTCGAGCAGTGGGATTCTGCTCGAGTCTCGGCCTCCGCTGAGCTACGAACCATCCTCGAGGACTGGCTGAGCCGCCGAGGGCTTCCACCGCTCTCGTTCATGGCCAACCCGTACGTCCTCCAGGCGCCTGGTCCGCGAACGTTCCACGTCGCCGTCCTCGAGGGCGAGCCCGTCGGCTACCTCGCGATGGTGCCGGGTGACGAGGCGTTGATCGAGTGGATCATCCAGCACCGCCGCGCTCCGAACGGGACGGCGGCGATGCTCCTCGATGCTGCCGTGCGGTCGTTGCCCCACGACTCGACGTTCACGCTCGGCATGGTTCCGCTGTCGAGCTATGCACCGCTGTCGACCGAACGTCCCGGTCCGCTCGTCCGGGCGCTGCTGAGTTGGGTCCGCGCTCACGCCACGCGGTTTTACAACTTCGAAGGCCTGGAGCGTTTCAAGGCCAAGTTCGTCCCCGACTATTGGAGGCCGCTGTGGCTGGTGACAGACGGGCGGCCGATCAACGTCCTGACCTTCCATGCCGTCGCCGCGGCGTTCTCCTCGTCGAGGGGCCCGACACGCTTCGTGGCCCGCGCACTCGGCGACGCCGTCCTCGAGGAAGCGAGGCGCCTGGGAGCTAGTTCGCGGTAAAGCGGAAGGAGGCGACCGTCGTCTGGTTGACCTGTCGCGCCTGGGGCGGCAACGGCTGGGCACGGCACCGGGATATGACGCGACGGACGGCATCGTTGAGCACGCCGTTACGCGTCACGGGGCGGTCGGCGACGTAGCGACCTCGAGGGTCGAACGTGACGCGGTGGTCGACCTGGCCCTCGACGCCTGCGAAGGGAGCGCTCGGGCAGTCGAAGGTCCGGTTTCCGAACTGAAATCCGACCTCGACGGGAGCGTCGCCCCCGGAGCCAGAGCCGGGGCCGTCGCCTTCTCCGTCGCGGTTGCCGGCGCCCTGGGAGGAGCCTCCACCCTCACGTGGCTCGGTCTGCTGGGGCGGCGTCGGGTCGCGCTCGGGAGTGGTCGCCCTCGAGGGCGGATTGACACGGGACGGCCGTGCGTCATTCGACTGAACGGGCCGAGGGAGCGGATCAGCAGTGCGCGGCGGCGTTTGAGGACGGTCCGGGATGCGGGCGGTCGTCGGTGCCGGCGGAGTCGGGCGCTCGGTCTCGAGTTGTTGGCGCGAGTCGGCAGCCTGGCCGGCTTCGGCGCGCTCGGGCGGACCGGTGATGACCGGGCGCGTCGGGGCCGGGCCGAACTCGATGGCCATCAGCTGAGGCGGGTAGTCCTCGTCGAGGGCGTCCGGAGGGAGGCGAACGGCGACGGCGAGCAGGAAGAGGACGACGACGTGGATCGTCACGCTCAAAAGCAGTCCGTCGCGGTCGTCACGTCCCATTACATCCCTGTGGTAAGCCCCCGTCCTCCAAACTGATACGCGAGGGAGACGCGGTGCGCGTAACCGAGTTCGCTCGCCAACCCTCCAAAGTCTCCGAATCCGTAGTCGACCTGCAAGGCTCCCAGTCGGACGCCGGCTCCCACCGATGGCGTGACCTGGGTCCCGAAGGCCTCGCTCGTCGTCACGTCGGCGATGCCGGCTCGGAAGGCGAGCACGTCGCGATAGTTGAGCTCGCCTCCAAATCGAGGACGAAACGAGACGGCGCCGTCGCCCACGTCGAGGACGTTGGCAGCCTGGCCGTCGAAGCCGAGGTCGAGGTCGGCGGCGGCGGTGAAGCCGATGTCTTCGGAAAGCGGGATAAGCGTCGACGCGCCGAGCCGGGCGACGGGCTGGACGACCTCGGTGAGTCCTTGCGGGCGGCTCTCCTCGGGGACAGACGCGAACAGCTCGTCGTTGACCGACCACGATTGGACCATCCCAAACGCGTCCTGCATGTTGAGGCCGAGTTGGATGCGCCCGAGATCGAGCTGGGCACCGATGTCGAGGGAATAGCCCCATGCGTCGGCAAAGTCACCGATACCTCTCTGGACCACCTTGGCCGTGGCTCCGACCGAGAGCTTGTCGCTCACGCCGCGCGCGTAGGACACGAACAGCGCGTTGTCGGCAGCCGAGAAGAGCGTGACGTCGTCGGGGTTGAGCTGTTGCGTGACCGGATCGAACGCCTGCAACGTGTTCGCGATGTCGTCGACGGCGGAGCGGACGAACGAGATCGCGACGGTCGAGCGGCTGTTCAGCGGATACGCAATCGCGGCGTAGTCGAACGAGACCGCCCCGTCGAACCGCTCGGCGTGCATGTAGGCCGCCTGGGGCTGAGCGACCCCGTTGAGCCCGGCCACGTTCCAGTACCCGGCCGTGACATCGTTCGCGTGCGAGACGTAGGCGCCGCCCATCCCAAGCGCCCGAGCACCGACGCCTCCCGCCAGGAACTCGGCGCCATACTTGCCGCCACCGTCGTCCCCATCGAGGTCGACGGTTTGGGCCGACGCCGTCGTGGCGAAAGCGAGGAGGAGCGCGAACCACACGCGGGGCTGCAGGACGGTCATAGAGTCGGAAGTTGACGACGTACCAGTCTGCAGACGCTCGGGGGTGTGGTGGAACGGTGGACAAGCTCGGTCATTGCCGCGGAGCCTGCAAGGCACGTGCCGCTCCACCGTGTGAGGATTCCGCGGCGACGGCTCGACCTTGGGGACGGCTACCCGGCAGCGGCGTCAGCGGCCCGCTCGGCCTGGGCGATGTGACGTTGAGCATGAACGCCCATCGCCTCGAGAAACGCACCGAGGGGAAGGCGCATCAGCTTGAGGAACGGGGACGCCACTCGTATGGCCGCGAGATCGAGGCCGTCGGACGTTTCGATGATCTCGAGATAGCGGGCGATGTCGGAGTCGAAGCGCGAGACGGCTCGCTCCCGATCGATCTCGGACCTCAGACCGGTCGTCGACGGAGGCTTCATGGCGCCCGCCGTCGGGATCGGCCGTGTGCCGGGCCGGATCATGTCGATAAACTTTCTCGAGAACCACCCCCATCGGAACGGACCATCAGCTTTCGGCGCGTCCACGTCCTCGAGGGCGGCGTCAAACACGGGCAGATACCCTTTTGCCATCGTGTTCAGGTGGACGATGCACTCCCCGACCGACCACGATTTCTCGGACGGCTTCGCGTTGAACGTCTCGTCGTCGATGCGAGCGTCGAGGGCGTGGAGACGGCGCTGGGCGTCGCGGTAGGTCTCGGCGATCTGCGCGAGTTGGTCGGTCATGAGGATCTGCCAAGACGAGCGGCGAACGCGCCGTCGGTGTGGTGGCGATGCGGCAGGGCTCGGTAGAAGCCGTCGTCCTCGAGGTCGGACGGCACGGCATCACCGACGGGCTCGAGGGCGAAGTCGGGAGTTCGTTCGAGAAATGCTGAGACGCGGCCCTCGTTCTCCTCGGCCTCGATGGAGCACGTCGAGTAGACGAGCAACCCTCCGGGGCGGACATGAACCGCGGCGGCGTCGAGGAGCGTGTCTTGCAAGGCGACCAGGTCCTCGAGGTCGGACGGCGTCCGGCGCCACCGGAGGTCGGCCCGCTTGGACAGAACGCCGGTGCCTGAGCACGGCGCGTCGAGCAGGACGCGGTCGAACCCGGTGTCGTCTCGCCACGTCGTCAGGTCGCCGGTGACGACCTCGAGGTCGACGCCTTGGGCGCGGGCAGCTCGTCGAATAAGAGCGGTCTTGGCCTCGGTCACATCCAGGGCGACGACGGTCCCCTCTCCTCTCATCTTCTTGGCCGCGTACAGCGCCTTTCCGCCCGGAGCCGCAGCGGCATCGAGGACGCGGTCGCCCGGCTGCGGGTCGAGGACGTCGACCACCAAACCGGCGGCCACATC
The DNA here is from genome assembly GCF_049648075.1 of Rubrivirga sp. GTDB lineage: Bacteria > Bacteroidota > Rhodothermia > Rhodothermales > Rubricoccaceae > Rubrivirga. Next base: position 32,317 of record NZ_JBARYR010000319.1, read on the forward strand.
TTGCACGGCGCACGAGCCGTCCTCGAGGAGCCCAGACCGCAGGACGGGTTGCAACCGCTCGACCTCGACGAAGTCCGGGGACCACTCAGAGGGCGAGGCCTCGACGTGAAGCTCTTGGAGCCGCTCGAGCAAGGCGTCGACCTCGAGGGCGGCGGCGCGCAGCGTGAACCGGGCCGGTGCGTTGTTGGAAGCGAGGAGTTGTCGCGTCTCGTCGGCTCCCCACGTCTCGAGCCACCGTCGGACCATCCACGTCGGGTGCGAGTGCCGAGTGGCGAGGTCCGTGGCGACGTCGCCGGTGGCGGGTTCGGGAAGCCCTTTGCCCTTGAGCCGGTCGAGGGATCGGAGGACGCCGTTGGCGAACCCGCCGGCGCCTTTGTGGAGCAGTATTTTTGTTGCAATAACGGCCTCGTTGACGGCCGCGTGCGACGCCTTGTCCCGGACCACCAGGTCGTAGGCCCCGATCCGAAGAACCTGGTGGAGCTCCGGGTCGAGGTCGGTCAACCGTCCTCGAACGAGGCCGTTCAACAAGAAGTCGAGCCACCGCCGGTGTCGTGTGACGCCGGCGACCAGGCTGACGGCTTGGCGGGACACGTCGGCGGGCACGTCGGACTCCGTGAGCCGGGCGACGTACGCGCCGTCGGTCTCGATTCTCAGCAGGCGGTGGACCGCCAAGACGCGCGCGTTCGGTTTGGACATGCCGCAAGCTACCAGAGCGGCAAGGGGGATCAGGCAAGTAGCGAGCGGGGAGGAAACGACCTCGAGGGCGGATCATCCACGTCTCCCGCCCAACCTCGAGGACGCTCATCGGACGTGGCCCCGTACCCCTTTCCACTTGCCCTCCTCCACCCTCACAACCCGACCCGCAGTCCGACGTGGATCTTCCCTTCTGACAACCCCAGATCCGGGTTCAGCGCGTAGGTCAGCGTCGCGACCCCAAGGCCGGTCCGAAGCTGCAGCCCCGAGCCGTACCCCGCCAGCGTCCGGCGCTCGCCCTCGAGGCCGGGCGTCGCGGGACGGTCAAACCCGCCGACATCGGCGAACGCGAACGCGTACGAGACCTCGTCGAAGCGGAAGCGGTACTCGAGGACGGCGCGGCCGAACGACCGGGCAAGCCACTGGTCCTCGTCGTAGCCCCGGAACGACGACGCGCCCCCGAGACGGAGCAGGTCGCCCTCATCGGTCAGGCCATCGGCGCCCGCTGGCGCCTGCGTGACGGTCGCATCGAGGCCGACGACCGCTGTCTGTCTCAAGGAGAGCGGCACGTAGGTGCGAACTCGGGACGACAGGCGCCGGCGCTCACTCGAGGCCGCGAAGGTCTCGCTAGAGGCTCGGCGCCCCTGCTCGGCCAGGACCGACAACGTCAAGCCCCTCCGCGGACTCACGAGTCCGTCGACGCGCGACACGACGAGACCCGCTCCGAACAGCACGTCGTCCGAGCGCCGGATCTTGGGGACACCTTCCACCTCGCGCGCGCCGAACGTGCCAGGCCGGACCGACTCGCGCGCCAGCGTCGCGACGACGTCAATCCCGACCTCGATCGAGTACGTCGCCTCGAGGGCCAAGCGCTGCCGCGACAGCGTCGAGTCGCGGGACTCGCCGGAGAACGCCGCGCCCAGCCCGAGCGGGGTGCCGAAGACGAACGGGTCCGCGACGTGGGCGCCGAACGTAGACGCCAAGCCTGGCGTCCGCTCGATCTCGACGCTCGCCGTCCGCCCGTCGCCGAACGGGCTCCGCAGGTCCACGCGGCCGGTCCCGACCACGCTCCCTCCTGCTGTTCCAGCAGGCGGCAGGTACCCCAGCACGACGTCGAACAATCCCGGTGGCGCCTCGACGACGGGCACCTGCACGACCAAGCTCCCGTCACGGTCCCGCGCGATGACCGGGCTCCCGACCTCGAGGTAGAGACCCGTCGCGACCAAGGATCGACGCACGCCCTCGAGGTCGACGTCCGCGACCGCGCGAGGCGCCGACAAACCCGTCCGCCTCGACACGTACGACCGGGCCGGACTCCTTCCTCCTGCCACCTCGGCCCCGACGACCTCGAGGGCGGCGCCGGTCGCCACCTGAACGGTGACCGCGACTTGCGACGCGTCGACCTCGAGCACGGGCGTTACGACGGCGTCCGCGTAGCCGAGACGGGCGAGGGCGGACGCGTACGTCTCGAGGTCGCGGCGCAGCGCGGAGGCCGAGAACGGCTCGCCCTCGAGGGTCTCCCACTCGAGGACGACGTCGGGTCCGCCGACGACCTCGATGCTCTGGACGCGGGCGACCGGTCCCTCCAAGACGTACGCCGTGTCGCGGACGGTGGAGTCGAGCCGCGCCGACAAGTGACCGCGGTCGACCAGTCGCGCGAGGGCGTTGCCGGTCGACGCCGCGGCCTCGGTCCAGGTCGAGTCCGGCCCAACAACTACGACCGACTGCGCGTTGGGGGCCACGAGCGACGCCGCCACGCCGAGCGCCGCCACGACAGATCGTAGCTTTCTCCGCACCTCACGTCGAATCTGTGTTCGCATCACTGTTGGGACTCGCCCTCGTCATCGCCCAAGCGCCCGAGACGGATGAGCAACGGCACGAGGTGGTCCAGGCGTACCCGAGCGCTGAAGCTAGCGCGGACACCCTGCGTTACACGGTCCGCGCCGGCGAGACGCTGATCGTGTCGCTCCCCGCTCGCGTCGCCGGCTCTGAGGTCCAATACGAAGTGGTGAACGCGCCGGCGCTGTCATGGCTCGTCGACCGGTCCTTTATGTGGCGCACGCTCGAGCGCGAGCGCGGCACGTTGCCGGTCCGTTTGCGCCGGTTGATCCCAGGCTCGGCGTCCGAGCCCGTCGTTCTCCTCGTCGAGATCACCCCGTAGCGATGCCGTCGGTGGCCGACCTCGAGGTCTCCGCGTTCGTTGGCTCCGCCGGCCTGACGGCTTTCGACGCGTTCCAGACGCGCCTGCCGGAGTGGTTCGACGCGGCCCGACGGCCGATGCCGTGGCGGGAAACCGACCTCGAGGGCAAGCGCGACCCGTACCGCGTGTGGATCTCCGAGGTCATGCTCCAGCAGACGCGCGTCGAGACGGCGACGCCGTACTTCCTCCGCTTTATCGACGCGTTCCCGACCATCGAGGACGTCGCGCAGGCGCCGCTCGACGACGTGCTCAAGCTGTGGGAGGGGCTCGGGTACTACAGCCGCGCGCGCAACTTCCACCGCGCCGCCCAGACGGTCACGTCGGAGCACGACGGCGTCGTGCCGAGCGACCGAGACGCGTTCCGCGCCCTGCCGGGCGTCGGGCCGTACACCGAGGCCGCCGTCTTGTCCCTCGCCTACGGCGTGCCGCTCGCCGTCCTGGATGGAAACGTGATCCGCGTCCTGTCTCGGGCCTTCGCCCTCGAGGACGACGTCCGCCTGGGGCCGACCAAAAAGGCGCTCCAGCGTTTGGCCGACGACCTGCTCGACACCGAGCAACCGGGACGGTGGAACGAGAGCGTCATGGAGTTGGGCGCCACGATCTGCACGCCCAAGTCGCCCGCCTGCGGACACTGCCCGCTCGCCGAGATCTGCCAGGCCCGAGCGCTCGGCACGCCGGAGGCGTTTCCGGTCAAGAGCAAGCGCGCGCCCGTCCCGCACTACACGATCGCCGTCGGCGTCATCGAGGACGATGATGGGCGCGTCCTGATCCAGCGCCGGCCCGAAGATGCCATGCTGGGAGGGCTCTGGGAGTTTCCGGGCGGCAAGCAGGAGGCCGGCGAACCCCTCGAGGACGCCTGCGCCCGCGAACTCAGGGAAGAGCTCTCCATCGAGGTCGCCGTCGGTCCGCCCGTTGCTCGCGTCGAGCACGCGTACTCTCATTTCCGCATCACCATGCACGCGTTCCGGTGCCGCATCCTCGAGGGCGAGCCGACGACCGAGACGGGCCAGCCGTGGCGGTGGGTGACGCTCGACGAGCTCGAGGACTACGCCTTCCCGCGCGCCAACCGGCACGTGATCGACGCGCTTCGCGACCGGGTCCGAGCTCCGCGTTTGTTCTAGCGGCACCTTCTCACCTGTTCATCCGTACGGTCCCTCATGGACGCACTCGTCGAACTCCTCCCCCTACTGTTTATCGCGGCCTACTACCTCCTCGCGGGGAGGCGGAAGGCGAAGCAGAAGCAGCAGCGTGAGCGAGCCGCGAACCCGACGGAGATCGGCGCGCGACCCGAGGCCACGTCACCGTCGCCGTTCCAGTCGTTCCTCGAACAGCTCGAGCAGTCGCTCGCCGAGGCCAATAATCTCGAGGACGAAAAGCCCAAACCTGCTCCCGAGCCGGAGCCGGTCGTCACCGCGCCCTCGAGGCCGATCGCGACTCGGCCCCAAGAGTTCTCCGCACACCAGGGCTCGTTCGACGCGCTCAAGCCCGTCGATCACGAATCGCATGGCTTCGGCGTCCAAAACCCGCTCTCCGAGGAGGTTTTCGAGCAGTCCGCGCCGTTCTCTCAGCGTCCTCGATCGCGCTCGAGGAGCTACGACCCACATGACCTCAAGCCGACGCGCTCATCGAAGCCCGTCGAGTCCTGGCACTCGCGGATGCGTGACCCGATGGCGGCGCGGGACGCGTTCGTGTACAAGACGGTGTTCGGCGAGCGCGGGGGCCGGCACAAGTCCAAGTAGACGTTCCCTGCCCCGGAGTCTCGGTGCAATGCGGCCTCGAGGTCGCTGCCGGAGGCTTACGGCTCGGTTCCGTGCGCTCCGGCTTCGGCCGCTTCGACGCGACGGCCCGAAACGGCTGAGAGTTTGGCTCTAGCCGTCAACCGGCCCACGCTTGAAGATGGCAGCAGCGATTGCGCCTCCGATCGCACCGATCACCGCCGCGACGATCACGTTCACGACGACGCCGAGCGGGCCGGAGAACATCTCGGCCATCTGGAGCGCGCCCTCGACCTGATCGGGCTCGAGGCCCTGCGCCAGCAACTGGTCCCGTTGGCGGTCGATCATCTCGGCGTTCGACGGGTAGAATCCGAGCGCTTGTAGCCCGAGTGTGATGACGTAGCTGATGAGACCGCCGGCGACCACGGCGGCGGCACCGAGCCCGGCACCTGGGCCAGCGGCGAGCGTCAGCTTATGAGTCGTCGTGTAGTGCCAGACGGCGACCGCCGGTCCCAACAAGGCGGACACGCAGCAGAGAAGCGTCGTCACGTACTGGGCTGACGTCCCACCCTGGATGGTGACAAAGCCCGTGAACAGCGCCGCGACGGTGTAGACGGCGGCGCCGAGAGTGATCGAGGGAATCTTAGACGGCATGGGTCGGGACGAGATCAGGGCGAGGACGGGGAGCCAGCAGGTTCGCGGCCAAAATTAGACCGGCGGCGGCACCGAAAACGGCACCGGTGAGCATCCGGCTGATCGGCGTGTTGGCCCAAACGCCACCGGCGCCGAGCGCCCAGTCGATGGCCGTCGGGACAAGGAAGACCACGAGCCACAATCCTTGACGGCTCGAGCGGACGTCCTCGAGAGCCGAACGGCCGGCGGAGCCAATGGGTCGGAGACCGATCGCGCTGAACAGCCCTGCCCAGAGACCGAGGAGCATCCCCGTGCAGCGGTGGCAGAGCGCGACGGCTCGCCCATCGACGTGGATAGACCGCTCGGGGAGCTGGTGGCAGATGCTCGAGAACGCGTGATGCAACAATCCCGAGGCCGGGTCATCGAGGACGGGCGGGAGCGCCGCGGCGACGATCACGAGCGCCGTGGCTCCCGTCGCAATCAGCCAGCCGATGGACGTTTTCGAGGTCTGCATGTCGAAACCTACGGCGTCGACGGGACGAGGATGCGTGATGCTTAGCAGTCTCTTAACCGTGTCGATGGACCTATCGCGTCGCGGGACGATAGAAGGATTAGCACTCTCAAGGCGCGAGTGCTAAAATGACTTAAAGGCCTCGCGCCTCTCTCATCACACCAACCCAACCCACTCATGGCAGCATCGATCAAGCCGATCGGCGACCGCGTCGTCGTCAAGCCCCAGGAAGCCGAGACCCAGACCGCCGGCGGCCTCTACATCCCCGACACCGCCAAGGAGAAGCCGCAGCGCGGCACCGTCGTGGCCGTCGGGCCGGGCAAGGTCGAGAACGGAACTAAGGTCGACATGACCGTCTCGGAGAACGACACGGTCCTCTACGGCAAGTACGCCGGGACCGAGATCCAGCTCGATGGTGAGGATGTCCTCATCATGCGCGAGTCGGACATCTTGGGCGTCGTCAACGACTAACGGACCCGTCCTCGAGGACGACCTCGAGGGCTCTCAAGCAGACAACATTCTAAAGAACCAAAAACAGAAAACATGGCTAAGCAAATCACATTCGACGCGGAAGCTCGCAACCAGCTCAAGGTGGGCGTAGACGCTCTCGCTGATGCGGTCAAGGTGACCCTCGGCCCCAAGGGCCGCAACGTCATCATCGAGAAGAAGTTCGGCGCTCCGACCGTCACCAAGGATGGTGTCACGGTCGCCAAGGAGATCGAGCTCGAGGACCGGATCGCCAACGTCGGCGCGCAGATGGTCAAGGAGGTCGCCTCCAAGACGTCGGACGTCGCCGGTGACGGCACGACCACGGCCACGGTGCTCGCCCAGGCGATCATGACGCAGGGTCTTCGCAACGTGACCTCGGGTGCGAACCCGATGGATCTCAAGCGGGGCATCGACAAGGCCGTCACGGCCGTCGTCGCCAACCTCCGTGAGCAGAGCCGCGACGTCGGCGGCCAGGAGGAGATCGCTCAGGTCGGCACCATCTCGGCCAACAGCGACTCGGAGATCGGCAACTTGATCGCTGAGGCGATGGAGAAGGTCGGCAAGGACGGCGTGATCACCGTCGAGGAGGCCAAGGGCACGGACACGTCGCTCGACACCGTCGAGGGCATGCAGTTCGACCGCGGATACCTCTCCCCGTACTTCGTGACGGACCCGGACAACATGGAGGTCGTCCTGGAGAACGCGGTCGTGCTGATCCACGACAAGAAGATCAGCGCGATGAAGGATCTCCTTCCCGTGCTCGAGAAGGTGGCGCAGAGCGGTCAGCCGCTTCTGTTGGTCGCCGAGGACATCGACGGCGAGGCTCTGGCCACGCTGGTCGTCAACAAGCTCCGTGGCACGCTTCGCGTTGCTGCTGTCAAGGCCCCGGGCTTTGGCGATCGCCGCAAGGCCATGTTGGGCGACATCGCGACCTTGACGGGTGGCACGCTCCTCTCCGAGGAGATGGGCTACAAGCTCGAGAACGCGACCCTCGATTCGCTCGGCACGGTCCAGCGCGTCGTCATCACCAAGGACAACACGACCTTGGTCGACGGTGCGGGATCGGAGGACGACATCAAGGCACGGATCGGCCAGATCCGCAGCCAGATCGAGAACACGACCTCGGACTACGACCGTGAGAAGCTCCAGGAGCGCCTCGCCAAGCTGTCCGGCGGCGTCGCCGTCTTGAAGATCGGTGCCTCCACGGAGCCCGAGATGAAGGAGAAGAAGGCCCGCGTCGAGGACGCGCTGCACGCCACGCGCGCTGCGGTTGAGGAGGGCATCGTCGCCGGTGGCGGCGTCGCTCTCGTCCGCGCCTTGTCGGCTCTCGACAACGTCGACACCGAGAACGAGGACCAGGACGCCGGTGTGCGCATCGTGCGCCGCGCCCTAGAGGAGCCGCTTCGGATGATCGTGAACAACGCCGGCCTCGAAGGCTCGGTCGTGGTTCAGAAGGTCAAGGACGGCAAGGACGACTACGGCTTCAACGCCCGCACGGAGGAGTACGGCAACCTGCTCGCGATGGGTGTCGTGGACCCGACCAAGGTCACACGTACCGCTCTCGAGAACGCCGGATCGGTCGCCGGCCTGCTGCTGACCACGCAGTCGGTCATCGTCGACAAGCCGGAGCAGGAGCCCGCCATGCCGATGGGCGGCGGCGGTGGCATGGGCGGCATGGGCGGCGGCATGGACTTCTAATCCAGCCGGCTCCCTCGTCCTCGATGCTTCAGCCTCGAGGTCGGAACGCCACGGGGCGGCTCTCTTCGGAGGGCCGCCCTTTTTTCGTAGCTCGCGTCTGGCCTGAGGTCGAGTGACCGCGACCGTCCTCGAGGTCGAGAATCAGGAAACGTCGGACGTCCTCGAGGACGCGGATAGCGGCTCGGAGCGTGAGCCCGTCGTACCCTAACGCCATGCGCGCTTTGATCCTTCTATCCGCTCTCGTCGCCGGCTGTGGCGGGTCTGCCCTCGAGGTCGGCAGCACGCTCGAGGGCGAGTTGACGACCGACGACCCGGCGTTCCACCCGGGCCAGCCGTCGGACGAGATCCCGGCGCGCTTGGAGGTCGGAGAGCCAGTCGTCGTGCTGGTGACGTCGACGGCGTTCGCTCCGTTCGTGATCGTCACGTCGCCGGAGGCTCCGATGGGCGTCTCGGCGAGCGACGAGACGGGCGCCGGCGCGTGCCTCACCTTGGAAGCGCCCATGTCGCCCGATGTGCGGATCTACGTGTCCGGCCTCGAGGTCGGAGATCTAGGCCCGTACCGCGTCTCTCTCGAGCCGTACTCCGACGTTCTCGCCCAGGCGCACGGGTGTGGCGTCCTCGAGGACGGCGTCGAGACGTTGACGGCGAGTTCAACGACGAGGGGGACTGCGGCCGGCC
>NZ_JBARYR010000320.1:0-3031 GCF_049648075.1 Rubrivirga sp.
GCGGCGGAGGCCATTTTTGTCGAGATGCTGGCCGTCCGGAGAGTGGTGTACGGACCGGAGCACCCGTCCGTCCCCATCGGCCTCAACAGCTTCGCTGGATTCCTGCGCAATCTAGAGCGGTACGACGAGGCGCTCCCCTACGCCCGGGAGGCCCATGCGATCTCGAGCGCGACGCTGGGTCCCGACCACCCGAACACGCTCGATCACGCCGTTTTGGTCGCGTCCATCCAGCGTGGCCGGGGGCGAGCGGAGGAGGCGATCCCGGTCATCGCCGACGTCATCGACCGTCTGATCCGTACGCAGGGGCCAGACTACCCGTTCATGGCGTACTACTACGACCAGTACGCCCGCGCGCAAATGGCCGCAGAGCGGTATGACGAGGCGGCGGTCGTGCTGCAGCGAGGCCTCGAGGCCGCCCGCTCGAGCCACGGAACGCCCGCCGTCGAGGGCGCCAACATCGTTGTCAAGCAGGCGTACATCGCCAACCAGCGCGGTGACGCATCGGGTGCCGTCCGTCTCTATCGGGCAGCGGCCGACGAGTTCGAGGCCGTGTTCGGTACGCCGACGAACGCGTTCTCGGCAGGCGCGCTCAACGGCCTCGGTCAAGCGCTCGTCGAGGTCGGGCGAGGGGGAGAAGCGCTGCGCGTCTTCCGCGAGAGTCTCGCGGCCTACGAGGCTTCCTTCGGTCCCGATCTGCCGACGGCAGAGCTCGTCCGAGAGCGGATCGAGGCGTTGGAGGCCCCATAGCTGGCTACTGCACGCGCGCTGGGCTGTTCAGAAACCCGTGTCCGGGGAGTGGCCCTCTCTTGGTGGCGTTTCGCGGAGGAAGAGGAGAACCACCTCTCCTGTCAATGCGCGCTCCATTCATTGCCATCGCTCTCGCGGTCTTCCTGACGGCGTGCTCGGCGGATGCCCAGCTCACGTCCCTCCTCGGCCAGACCATGAACCCAGTCACAGAATCCGCGAGCGAGGTTCAGCAGAGTGGCACTTCTGCGCCTCGGACGGGGCCGGCCCCAGCGTTTGATCTCGGCGTCTTCCTCGAGACGAGCTTCTGGGTAGAGGGCTCCGAGTTTCGACTCGCCTCCCCCGCTGACTACTTCCTCCTGTTCCCTCCCACAGGGTTTGCTGATGGCGCCGTTCGAGGTCGCTACGTGTTGCGCGTCGCTGGCGGGCGTGAGGTCCAAAGCACGGACCTGTGGCACGCAGGTCCGACGGGGTCTCCCGCCGTCGTGGAGGTCGCCGCTCGGGGCGGGTCCTTGACCGTACCGGAGAGTGGGGCGTACGTCCTCGAGGCCGAGGTCGGCGGTCTGACTGTCGCGAGCGTCCCGTTTACGGCCGAGGTGGTCGAGAGCGGAGACCCGTTCGATCCCACTCCCGCGACGCGCCTCGATGGACCGTGGCGCACGCACGGGTACTTTATCCACGATCCCGAGCGGACCGACTACGTCATGGAGTTCCACACGTGGCTCCGCCGCGACGAGCCGCAGGGGGAGCAGACGACGGAGGTCTCGGTCCGGCGAGACGGACAGGAGGTCGCGTGGGGATACGGGACCGCGGACGGGTCCTACGACTCGTGGGCTCGCGTCGACTACCGCCTCTACGCACCCGAGGGGCGCGACCGATTCGGGTACCAGCAGGCCAACGCGCCAAACTGGACCCTCGACGACGTGACACCCGGGACCTACGAAGTCGTCCTGTCGATGGAGTCGGGTCCGTTTCGGACGATGTCCATCGAGGGCGCTGAAGGTGCCTTCGTGCCGCACTCGCGCAGCGCGATCGACATCGAGCCCCGGTCGCAGTACCTCACGCCGCGGCGGATGACCGGCCAGATGCTGCGGACGCCGATGCACCTGGATTGGGTCGGGCCGGAAGCGCTCTAGCGCCGGCAGGTCCTTCGGCAGCGTCCTCGAGGACGACGTCGCGGTTGAGGGCGGGCCAGGCGCACTGGACGCCGTGAGGCCGAACACGGCCGCGGTGCCAGCGGGCGCTGGGGCGAGAAGCGGTCTCACTCTGGATCCGAGTGGGCGTTCTTCCCCAGGAGCCTCGTCCTCGATGCTGATTGTCACATGCAGGAACGGCCTCGAGGACGGATGTCGCCCTCGAGGCCGGGACCGCTAGATCGATAGGACGATCTGCTCGCCGGACCGCTCACCCTCCCACGGGTCGCGGACGTCCGGGGTGCATTCGCCCGTCCACGGGTTGACGATTCCGACGCAGAGGCCGTCGCCGTCGCCGTCGCCCTCTTCCGGCGGCTCCTCGTCCCCTCCGTCGTCGTCGGCCGGCGGCTCCTCGTCGCCATCGGGGTCCTCCTTGGGCGGGTCCTCGCCGGTCTCGTTCTGCATCGGCATCCCGTCGCAGACCATGATCCACGAACTCCCGTCCTCGGATTGGAGCGCGAAGCCGGCCACGTCCTCGAGGGCGACGTTGGGGGCGTCCCCCATGTAGACCGGGGTGCCGAACTGTTCACCGGTCATCTCGAAGTCGAACAGGGTCCACTCGACGTGGGTGTAGCCGTCGGGCGCTCGCTCGCACACGTTCCCACGAGCCATCATGAGTCCGCCCGAGACGAGCGGTGCGCGCCACGCCGGCCGGGCGCCGCGTACGGGCTCGAGGACGATCGTGGCTCCGGACCGCTTCTGGGTGATGGTGGCGACGTAGGCGCCGGCTTCGATGACGCGGACGTGAGGGGTTTTGGCGGAGGGCTCGGCCGGTGGCACGGTGAACGCCGTGACCACGAGGGCCAGGGCTGCCACGGCAATCAGGACGTGGAAGGGAAATCGTTTCATCGGAGTCGGGGGTTTGTGATTGGCGGGTCGCCCGCCGTCCAACCGTCCGCAGAGCGGGCCGCCGAGGGATCACGGCGTCCTCCGGGTTTCGTCCTCGAGGGCGGGACCGACGCGCGGCCGAGCCCGTTCGGACCGCTTCGAGATCTTCGACCCCATGCCCCTCACCGTCTTGGTCACCGGCGCCTCCGCCGGCATCGGCGCGGCGACCGCCCGCGCGTTCGCCGCCAAAGGCGACCGCGTCATCC
>NZ_JBARYR010000321.1:0-8365 GCF_049648075.1 Rubrivirga sp.
GATCTCGACCTCCTGGATCTCGGTGCGGATCGAGATCATGGCGTCGCAGAACCGGTCGAGCTCGGCCTTCGACTCGCTCTCGGTCGGCTCGATCATCAGCGTGCCCGTGACGGGCCAGCTCATCGTCGGCGCGTGGAAGCCGTAGTCTATGAGGCGCTTGGCGATGTCCTCGGCGCCGATGCCCACCTTCTGGAACGGGCGGACGTCCAGGATGAACTCGTGGGCGACCAGGCCGCCCGGCCCGCGGTAGAGCACGTCGTAGTGGCCCTCCAACCTCTTGGCCATGTAGTTGGCGTTCAGGATCGCGATCTGGCTGGCCTTCTTGAGACCCTCCGCGCCCATCATGGCGATGTAGCCCCACGAGATCAACCCGACGAGTGCGCTGCCGAACGGGGCCGCCGCGACCGGCCCGATGGCCTGGTCGCCGCCCGTCGGCACGACCGGGTGGCCTGGCAGAAACGGCTCGAGCGCCTCGACGACGCCGATCGGTCCCATCCCCGGCCCGCCACCGCCGTGGGGGATGGCGAACGTCTTGTGCAGGTTGAGGTGGCAGACGTCCATCCCGAAGTCGCCCGGCCGGCACAGGCCGACTTGGGCATTCAGGTTGGCGCCGTCCATGTAAACCATTCCGCCGTTGTCGTGGACGATCTGAGCCATCTCGCGGATGGTCGTCTCGAACACGCCGTGCGTGCTCGGGTACGTGATCATGAGTGCCGCCAACGTGTCGGCGTGCTTCTCGGCCTTGGCGCGCAAGTCCTCAAGATCGACCTCGCCGGCCTCGTTGACCTTGACGGCGACCACGTCCATGCCGGCCATCACGGCCGACGCAGGGTTGGTGCCGTGGGCGGAGGTCGGGATCAGGCAGGCCGTCCGCTGGTCGTCGCCGCGCGACTGGTGGTAGGCCCGGATCGTCAGCAGGCCCGTGTACTCGCCCATCGCGCCCGAGTTGGGCTGGAGCGAGACGGCGTCGAACCCAGTGATCTCGGCCAGCCACTCCTCGAGGGTGTCGACGATTTCCTCGTAGCCCTCCGTCTGGTCGTCCGGCGCGAACGGGTGCATGTTGGCGAAGCCGGGGAACGTGACCGGCATCATCTCGGCGGTCGCGTTGAGCTTCATCGTGCACGACCCGAGCGGGATCATGCTGTGAACCAACGAGAGGTCCTTGTTCTCTAGCCGCTTGAGGTAGCGCAGCATCTCGTGCTCGCTGCGGTAGCGCTCGAACGTGGGATGCTCTAGGAAGGACGTCTGACGGGCGTGCAGCCCGTCGTAGCGCCCGTCGCCGTCCTCGAGGTCGCCAGCTCCGAACGCGGAGGCGATGTCGGCCAAGTCGTCGTCGGTGACGGTCTCGTCGAGGGCGACGCCAATCGTGCCGTCTTCGTAGCGGCGCAGGTTGATGCCGAACTGGTCGAAGGCGACGGCGACCGCATCGAGGTCGTCGGTCTCGACGCGCAAGGTGTCGAAAAAGTCGGCGTGCAAGACTTCGTGGCCCGCGGCCTCGAGGGCGTCGGCGAGCCGCTGGGTCTGGCCGTGGACGTACTCGGCGATCTTCGTGAGTCCGCCAGGACCGTGGTAGACGGCGTAGAACCCGGCGATGTTGGCCAACAGAACCTGGGCCGTGCAGATGTTGGACGTCGCCTTCTCGCGGCGGATGTGCTGCTCGCGCGTTTGCAACGCCATGCGGAGCGCCGTGTCACCGTGGCGGTCCTGGCTCACGCCGATGATTCGGCCGGGGATCTTGCGGGCGAACGTGTCGGTCGTGGCGAAGAACGCGGCGTGCGGGCCACCGAAGCCCATCGGGACGCCGAAGCGCTGGCTGGACCCGAGCGCGACGTCCGCGCCCCACTCGCCGGGCGCCTCGATGAGCGTAAGCGCCAACAAGTCGGTCGCGACGGCGAGGTAGCCCTTGACGTCGTGGATGCGCTCGGCCAGTGTCGAGTAGTCGACGATCTCGCCGTCGGTCGTCGGGTACTGGACGAGCGCGCCGATCACGTCGTCGGACGGCTCGACGTCCTCGAGGTCGGCGATCTCGACCTCGATGCCCAACGGGTCGGCCCGCTGCTGGACGACGGCGATGGTCTGGGGGTGACACCGTTGGTCGACGATGAAGCGGGAGCGCTTGCCGCGGTGGGCGCCCCAGAACATCGACATGGCCTCGGCGGCGGCTGTGCCCTCGTCCAAGAGCGAAGCGTTGGCGACGGGCAAGCCGGTTAAGTCGCTGACGACGGTCTGGAAGTTGAGCAGCGCCTCGAGCCGGCCCTGGGCGATCTCGGCCTGGTACGGCGTGTACTGCGTGTACCAGCCGGGATTCTCGAGCACGTTCCGCTGGATGACCGGCGGCAGGACCGTGCCGTAGTAGCCCATCCCGATGTAGCTCCGGGCCGTCTCGTTGAGCTCGGCGATGCCCGTCAGCTCGTCCAGCAGCTCGCGCTCGGAGAGCGGGTCGGGCAGCTCGAGAGGGCGCCCCAGCTGGATGTCGGCCGGGACGGCCGCGTCGCTGAGCGCGTCGAGGGAGTCGGCCTCGAGGGCGGCCAGCATCTCGGCCTGTTCGGACTCGGACGGGCCGAGGTGGCGGTCGGCGAAGCGGTCGGGGTGGGCGGCGAGCGCGAGCGTTTCCATCGAGGTCGGAGGGGGCGGTAGACGGAAGTAACGACGGCGCAGGAGGCAACGGTCCGCCCTCGAGGTCGGGTCACGCGGTCTTCGTCAGGGCGTGGCGTCTGGTCAGCGTCCTCGAGGTCGGTCGGAGCCGTAGAGACGCCCCGCGGGGCGTCCGTGCCATCTCGGTGCATCGTTCTCGATGCGTCCTCGAGGTAGCTAAGCCGCCGCTTGCTCACGCAGCGCCTTGAGCGCCTCGCGCGCCGCGATCTGCTCGGCGCCTTTCTTCGACCGGTCGGAGCCCTCACCGGCGTGCTCGCCCTCGACGACGACCGCCACCGTGAACTGGCGCGCGTGGCTCGGCCCTTCCTCCGAGACCGTTACGTAGATCGGCTGGTCCTGCCCCAGCCCCTGGACGTACTCCAGCAGCCGGCTCTTGTGGTTGCTCTTGTCGGCCGCCGCGACCTCGAGGTCGACGCACTGGTCCAGCACGCGGCGCACAAACCGGTCGGCGGCGTCGAAGCCCAGGTCGAGGTAGATCGCGCCGACGATGGCCTCGAAGGAGTCGGCCAGGATGGTGGCGTTCTGGCGGCCGTCGCTGGCCTCCATGTTGTCGCTCATCAGGACCAGCGCATCGAGGCCGATGGCCGTCGCGTAGCCCGCGAGTGCCTTGCCGTTGACGAGTGTCGCGCGCGTCCGTGTGAGCAGGCCCTCGGCGCGGTCCGGGAACCGGCGGTACAAGACCTCGGCCGTGATCGTGCCCAGGACCGCGTCGCCCAAGAATTCCAGCCGTTCGTTCGACTCGGTCCCGTTGGTCTGGAGCCCGCGGAACAGCGATCGGTGGCGGAGCGCGTGCTCGTACAGGTCGAGGTCGCGGACCGGCACTCCGACCAAGGCCTCGATGGTGCGCCGTGAGACGCCGCGGTCCGTCACTTCGTCGACGGTCCGGACCGGCTCCGGCTCCAGCCCCGTGTCCTCCGGGAGGATGCCGCCGAGCCACGAACGGACCAGGCGGGCGCTTCGGCGGAGGGTTCCTGACGGTGGCATACGACGGGGTGAGCGGGCGTCCAATGTCCGACCCAACCGGGCCGAGAGGCAACCCGGCCGCCGACTTCCCTGCCGGAACTCCGCGTCCGCTGCGATCTCTCACCTCCTCACCCGACCTCGAGGCCGATGCCCACCACCATCAACCCGGCTACCGAGGCCGAGATCGCGCACCACGACTGGACCTCCGACGCCGACCTCGAGGACGCGCTCGCTCGCGCCGCCGACGCCTTCGAGACGCACCGCCGGACGACGTTCGCCGAGCGCGCGTCCTCGATGCGGCGCCTGGCCGATCTCCTCGAGGACGGCGCCGATGAGCACGCGGCATTGATGACGCGCGAGATGGGCAAGCCGCTCGCCCAAGCCGTCGCCGAGGCCAAGAAGTGCGCCTGGGTCTGCCGCTACTACGCCGAGCACGCCGAGCGATTTCTGAGAGACGAGCCGCGCGAGACCGAGGCCCAACGCTCGTTCGTGGCCTATCAGCCGCTCGGACCCGTCCTGGCCATCATGCCGTGGAACTACCCGTTCTGGCAAGTCCTGCGCTTCGCCGCACCGACGATCATGGCGGGCGGCGTCGGCATTTTGAAGCACGCCGAGAACGTGCTGGGCTGCGGCGACCGGATCGCAGAGCTGTTCCTCGAGGCCGGCTTCCCACCGGGCGTTTTCCAGCACGTCGTCCTCGAGGTCGACCGCGTCAAAGGCGTGATCGAGGACGACCGGATCGCGGCGGTCACGCTGACGGGGAGCGAGAAAGCCGGACGTGCGGTCGGAGGACAGGCCGGCGCAGCGCTCAAGCCGTGCGTGCTCGAACTGGGCGGCACCGATGCCTTCATCGTCTTGGAGGACGCCGACCTCGAGGCGGCCGTCGAAACCGGTGTCCGGGCGCGCGTTCAGAACAACGGGCAGTCGTGCATCGCGGCCAAGCGGTTCATCGTCGAGTCGTCGGTCGCAGATGCTTTTACCGAGCGGTTCGTCGAGCGGATGCGCGCCCTCGAGGTCGGCGACCCGACGACGGACGTGGACCTGGGACCGCTAGCGAGAGCAGACCTCCGCGAAACCGTCCACGATCAGGTCCAACGCGCCCTCGAGGGCGGCGCGTCGCTCGCGTGCGGCGGTGAGATTCCCGACGGGACCGGCTTCTACTACCCGCCGACCGTCCTCGAGGGCGTAACCGAAGACTCGGTCGCGTTCCAGGAGGAGATCTTTGGGCCGGTCGCCTCGATCACCGTCGCAGACGGCCTCGAGGACGCGGTCCGGCTGGCGAACGCGACGCGGTTCGGTTTGGGCGGAAGCGTCTGGACGCGCGACCTCGAGGTCGGGGAGCGCGTCGCGCGCGAGGTGCGGTCGGGCGCCGTGTTCGTCAACGAGATGACCAAGAGCCACCCCGCGCTTCCGTTCGGCGGCGTCGGCGACTCGGGGTTCGGCCGCGAGCTCGGCCTCGAGGGCGCGCGAGCGTTCGTCAACGCGAAGACGATCTGGGTGGACTGAGGTAGTGCGTTTGGACCAACCGGTCTCGGAGTGGACAGCCTAGGTTGGCCACATGAGGTCTCTTTTCTGCCTGCTCCTCCTCGCGGTCGTCGGCTGCGACGCATCGGAGCCCGAACCCGCCGCGCCGACGCAGTACGCCGTCGAGGCCGTCCTCGAGGGCGACGTTGTCGAGACCCGCGACGTCTCGGCGGGGACGGTGCTCCGCTTGGTCGGGGCCGCCGGGATCACCGGCGTCCCGTTCCGCGGCGTCCCGGCTGATTCCGCCCTCGAGGACCGCTACCGAGCTGCTCGGATTGCCGCCGACGTGCTCAGCCTCGCCACCGGCGACGCGTACGAGCCGGGCCATTTCCTAGTCCGCAGCGAGACGCCGGGCGGCCCCATCATCCTGGCCCCCGTCTCGTGCGACGAGTCCGCAAATTGCTTGGCGCTGAACTTGGGCGACACACGCATCGAGGGCGATCCCGGCGCCGTATTCTTCCCCGTCCTCGAGGACGCCGAGCGAGGCCCCGTCCTCTTCCTCCGGCCAGTCAGCTTCGGTCTCGGAGGGCGCCTTTTCTTCCAAGGCGCGACCGGATCGACGAGCGTACCGGCTCAGTCCTTGGGAGGAACCACGATCGTCCTCGACGGGCCGAGCGACGAGATCCGCGTCGTCCGCGGGACGGGGCCGACCGACATCCTGGTCGTCGTCAAGCGCGGGACGGACGCGAACGCACGTCTCCTCCAGATCGACGAGACCTCTGTCGAGGTCGAGGTGCCGACCGGATCCGACCCGGTCGAGGTGTACGTCCTCGAGGCCGAGTAGCGCGTGTCCACGCCGGCCGCGTCGTGGGGTACGTTCCTGTCGATCCTCTGCCTGACCCATGGACCCGATCTTCATTCCCATCCTGGCGCTCCTCATCCCGATCGTCGCGATCGTGGCCGGGACGTATCAGAAGATCGCGAAGGCGAAGGCCGAGGCGCAGGCGCAGCTCGGCAAGGCGACGAGCCACCTCGAGGACGAACTGGCCGACGCCCAAGCCGAGCGCGACCGGCTGAAAACCCGCATCGAGGCGCTCGAAGCCATCGTGACGAGCGAGGGGTTCGATCTGGAGCGCGAGGCCCGCAAGGCCGGCATCACCGACCGCCAGGGACGCGTCGACCCGTCGCTGCTAACCGACGACCCGGCCGACCTCGAAGGCGGGACGCGGACGCCGCGCCGACGCGTGCGGTAACGGAATCGGGACGGGTCGTGCCCAGAGTCGCCACCGGATCGACACAATCGGGAGCGCCGGAGTGGGCAGGTTGAGACATCGCACGGCACCACGCCGCTTTTGTCTCCAACATCCCCGTTCGCTATGTCTCCCCGATTCCTGCTGGGCGCCGCCGTCGCAGCCCTCCTGTTCACCGGCTGCGACGCGTCCGACGTCGAGACGGCCGACCTCGACGCCGAGGTCACCGCGACCGTCGCCAGCGCCTTCGCCCTCGAGTCCGACGGCGCCCTCGACGAAGCCGCCCACGCCGCCATCGGAATGGGCTACGCCGAGCTTCGCGGTCCCGCCCACGGCGGCGACGGCTTCGACCGCCCCAACGGCTCGTGTGAGTCCGAGTCCAGCTTCGACGGGACCGCTACGACTGTCACCCTCACGTGCGAGCGCGAGAGCCCGAACGGCCAGCGCGCCCGGTCGTCGGAGCGCGTCGCCACGTTCGCCTACCTCGACGCCGCCGGAACCGCCGTCGAGAGCCCCGAGGACGCCGCGAGCCTGACGTTCTCGATCCTGTCCGGGTCGAGCCAGGCCACGTCGCCTCGTGGATCGCGTGAGATCACGGACATCACGACGACCTACTCCGTCGTCGGCTTGGACACCGAGACGGTGACCGTCGACGGCACCTCGAGCCGGTCCGGCTCCTACGACGTCACGCGCCGCGACGGCTCCACGCGTCAGGCGGACTACACCGTCACGCTCGTCCTCGAGGACGTGACCGGCCCCGCCGGACGGGCCGCCGAGCGCGCTCGCTTCCGCGGTCGCTGGGGCGCTGCCGCCTCCGGTACGGCAACGGGTGTCTACCGCGCGACGGTCACCACAACCGACGCCGACGGCGCGACCTCGACGGAGGACGTCGAGCGCGCGTTCACCATCGAGTTCCCCGTTGAGCGCGAGGGCCGCGCCCGGATCCGGATGGGCGGACGGGACCACCGCGCCGATATGGCATCGGGCGGTGTTCTCTAGCGGGACGTGAGGGAAGCGGCAAGCGTCTTGGACCGCCCCTCAAACCCTGTCATCGCGAGGAGCGACGCGACGCGGCGATCTCGTTCGTCCGCCCTCGAGTGCTCGAAATATCTTCTCGGTCGCTCGCCATGACGTCTGCTTTCTGGAGGGTGATCAGCCCTCTCGCTTCCAGTCCGACCTCGAGGGCGCGCCCTCGAGGACGATCACGCGGCGGCCGCCTTCGGGTAGCCGCCGTGTGGCGTTGTATCCTAATAGATGCACCGCTCGTGCTACGCCATGAAACGATTCCTTGATGCCGTCGCCCCGTCGTTCGCGCTCTTCGGGCCGTTGTTCATCGTTCAGTCGATACCTGGGCTCGCGCTCTGGAAGATGTTGTTCGCGTCCATCGGTGGGTTCATGATCGGGCTGGCGGTCATCGCTGTGATACTCCGCCAGCGGGAGATTGAGGAGAGGCTGGACGCCATCGATGGTGGTGAGCTCGAGATCTCCGAGACAGCACAGAAGGGCGCCCGGATTCGGGGGGCGGTGTAACCACCGCTGCAGGCCGGCATAGGGCTCCTGTGCCCGAGTTCGAGCGAACAGAAGCGCTGTGCCCACACGCCGTCGAGCACCTCTTCGAAGGCGATCGTCTCGCCCGCGAGCGCCCTGGCTCAGGAAGCGCTAGCAACCCTTCACCTTGAAAGTCCCACACCGCGACACCTCTCCGACCTCGAGGCAGCCCGGATACTCCAGCCTCGCTATCGCGACGCTCGTTAGCGTGGGGCGCTAGACTTCGAGAACGCGCCGGACGGCCGCCACGCGCTCCGCGACGCCGCCCTCGAGGACGGTGAACGGGATGCCGCGGATCGTCAGGTCGTTGCGGATCGCGCCGTCTTGGTACTGCTGCACCTGCGGGTGGACGCGCGTCCCGTCCTGGTCGAACGGGATGTCGGGCGCGCAGACGAACGTCCAGGCGTAGCGCTCGCGGCACCGGTCGGCGTAGGTCTGGACCTCGGCGGGGCACTCGCCGAAGAAGAAAAACGCGTACTGCTGCG
>NZ_JBARYR010000322.1:0-5074 GCF_049648075.1 Rubrivirga sp.
GGGCTGACCGACTCCCAGGCCAACCTCGCCGCCGGCGCGGCCGTCGTCGGGATGGTCGCATACCTCGGCGGGTCCGTGTACGACGTGACCACGGCCCGCCTTAACGCCCGCGACGGCCAGGTCCGGGTCCGGCCTCGAGGGGCCGGGCTCGCCCTCGAGGTCGGACTGTGAGCAGACTCACGGCGACTCGCTTCACCCCCGCACCCATCGACATCCCCCCTCTCCCGCTCCGCCGCCTCTTCCCCGTTCTCGCGCTGTGCCTCTCGTGGGCGGGTGCGACGGACTCGGACTGGGGTCGGGCGCCGTCTATGCGGGCGGGCGCAGTTTCGGGTCCAGCATCACCCTCGACGGCGACCGCGCGCTCGTAGCGGCCCGGGCATCATCTGGCGCCTTCGTCCTCCGGCGGCAGGGAGACGACTGGGACACGGAGTCCCCTCTCGATCCACCCGACGGATTCCTCACTGACGACCCCGCGAGATCAATCTCGTACGCGCTGAGCGTCGCCCTCGAGGGCGATGTGGCCGTTATCGGCGCGCCCGTCCTGGGTGTGGCGACTCGGAGCGTGCCGGGGCGGGCGTTCGTCTTCGAGCGCGACTCCGATGGGTGGCGCAGGACTGCTGAGTTCCGAGCGGCCGACCCATCACTCGGCCGACCGTTCGGCCGGGCGGTAGCGGTTTCAGGCGGACAGATAGCCGTCCTCGAGGGCGCGGCGACAGAGCGGATCACGGCAAACCTCGTCGAGCCCGCCGCCGTGGTCTTCTACGAGCGCTCCGGCCGAGGGTGGGCGGAGACGAACCGCGTCGAGGAAACGGAGTACGAGCGGCCGACCTGGGCCGGCGGCGTTTCGCTCTTTGGGAACGCCTTCGCCGTTGACCGGGACCGGCTTGTGGTGGCCTCGGAGGGACAGGACGTGGACGGGCGCCGGAGTGCGGGGACGGTCCGCGTGTACGAGAGGAGGGGCCCGACGTGGTCTCTGACGCAGACCCTCTCTCCGCCGACGCTCCAGGAGAACGACGCGCTGGGCGCCGAGGTGGCCCTCGACGGCTCGTTACTGGCGGCCACCGCGCCAGGGCGAGATGCGACCGAAGGCGCAGGCGCGGGATCGGTGTTCGCGTTCCGTGAACGAGCAGGACGCTGGGTCCTCGAGGCCGAGCTGCGTCTCAGCGACGTTCGAGGCGGCAGCCAATACGGGTTCTCCGTTGCCGCGAGCGGTGACCGCATCGCAGTCGGGGACGTCGGGAGAGCGGCGAGCCGAGGGTCTGTGTTCGTCTGGGTCCGTCGCCCGAGTGGCGAGTGGGACCTCGAGGCCGAGCTGTGGCCCGCAGGGCTCGGCCGGCGTTCGGCGAGAGCGTCGCCCTCGAGGGCGACCGGCTACTGGTCGGGGCCATCGGTGTCAGAGGCGGTCGCGGCGCTGTCTACGAGTTCCGACGCGGCGCCGACGGGTGGACGGAGTCGTAAGCGCCTCGCCCTCGAGGACGATGGTAGCGCCAGGGCCTCGTCGTAGCCGTTGGTGTGGAGCGACTGCGTCCCGCCCAGGACGGCGGCGAGCGCCTGGATCGTCACGCGCGGCACGTTGCCGAGAGGCTGCTGCGCGGCCAGCGTACATGCGATTCGTTCACGGAGCACCCCAGCCATACCGATTCCCGACACCCTTCGCACAGCCCGCACCCGTCCTCGAGGACGAGGCGCGACCTTGACCGGCGATGCCGTCCCCCGCTGCCCCATCGCGACTGCTGGGCGTCCTCTTCATGGGGACGCTGCTGGCCGCCCTCGACATCGCGATCGTGGGTCCAGCCCTCCCGGCGTTGCGCGACGCGCTCGGCCTCGACGAGCGGGCGGTGTCGTGGGTGTTCACCGCGTTCGTGCTAGCGAACCTGGCCGGCTTGCCGGTCATGGCGGCGTGGGCAGACCGAGCCGGACGGCGGACGGTGTACCTCGCCGACATCGCCCTTTTTGCAGCCGGCACTCTCGTCGTCGTCCTGGCACCGTCGTTCGAGGTCCTGCTCGTCGGCCGCGTAATCCAGGGGCTCGGGTCCAGCGGGATTTTTCCCGTCGCCACGGCCGTGATCGGCGACACGTTCCCACCGGAGTCTCGAGGACGAGCCGTCGGAGCGCTCGGGGCCGTGTTCGGCGTCGCGTTCCTGATCGGGCCGGCGCTCGGCGGGATCATGCTGGCCGTCGCGAGCTGGCGGTGGCTGTTCGCCTTGTCGATCCCGTTCGCGGCCGTCGTGTTCGTGCTCAGCGCACGGACCGTCCCCGACACCCGCGCCGACGACCCGAAGCCGGTCGACGCGTGGGGCATCGTGTTGCTCGCCTCGCTCCTGGTATCGCTCGCCGTAGGCCTGAGCGGCCTCGACGCGGCCGACCTCAGCGCGAGCCTTTCGTCCTCGAGGGTGTGGGCGCCTCTGCTGCTCTCGGCCGTCCTCACGGCGGCGTTTGTCGCCGTCGAGCGCCGAGCGGTCGCCCCGCTCGTCCGGCCTGGGCTCATCGCGCGCCGGCCCGTCCAGATCGCGTGCGCGCTCGCCATCGGCGCCGGCCTCGTCGAGGCCACGTTCGTGTTCTTGTCGGCCTACGCCGTCCAAGCGTTCGGCGTCACCAAGGCGCAGGGGTCGTACCTGCTGTTGCCGCTCGTCTTCGGCGTCGCGATCGGGAGCCCGCTCGCGGGCCGGATGCTCGACCGCATCGGCGCCCGACCGATCGTCACGGGGGGTTGCCTCCTGGTCGCGGCGGGGCTCACCGTCATCGCACTCGGCCCCAGCCTGGCCGTCCACATCGCCGGGACGACGCTGATCGGGTTCGGACTCGCGGGCCTTCTCGGTTCGTCGATCAGCTACATCTTGCTCGTCGAGGCCGAGGCGGCAGAGCGGACCGTCGCCCAGGGCCTTTCGACGCTCGCTCTCAGCATCGGGCAGCTCACGGGAGGCGCGCTCGTCGGCGCGATCGCTGCGTCAGCGGTGGCGCCGGTCGTCGGGTACCGGGCGGCCTTCGGGATGATCGCGGCGGTCGCGGCCGTGCTCGCCATCGTCGCCCAGGGCCTGCGTGGAGCACGTCCGTCCTCGAGGGCGACGACGGCCTGACCGCGCCCTCGAGGTCGGCTAGACCAACGACTCCGGCGGGAACTCCGCGGGATCGAACTCGGGCTCCGGGTACTGCGGATCGAGGCCCTCGAGGGCCTCGCGCACGATCTGGCTCACGAGCAGGTCCCGGAACCAGCGCGTCTCGGCCGGGACCACATACCACGGCGCGGTCTCCGTGCTCGTCCGTTCGAGGGCGACCTGGAAGGCCTGCATGTAGTCGTCCCAGAGCTTCCGCTCGTCGAGGTCGCCGGGGTTGAACTTCCAGTGCTTGTCGGGCCGCTCCAGCCTCCGTCGGAAGCGCTCGAGCTGGTAGTCCTTGGAGATGTTGAGCATCACCTTGACGACCTTCGTGCCCGCGTCCTCCAAGAGCGTCTCAAAGTTGCGGATGTGGTCGTACCGACGCTCGATGACGTCGGGCGCGGCCCAGCCGTGGACCTTGACGATCAACACGTCCTCGTAGTGCGACCGGTTGAAGACGCGGATCATGCCGGCCTTCGGCGCCTTCTTGTGGACGCGCCACAGGAAGTCGTGGGCGCGCTCGAGGTCGGTCGGCGACTTGAAGCTCGAGATGCGGACGCCCTGCGGGTTGATCGGGCCGAAGACTTTTTCGGTGGTCGAGTCCTTTCCGCCCGCGTCCATCGCCTGGAGCACGAACAGGAGAGACTGCTCGCCCTCGGCGTAGAGGCGCTCCTGGAGATCTCGGATGACCTCGACGTTTTCCTTGAGCCGCTCCTTCGCCGTGTCCTTGTCGAGACCGCCGTCGACGTCCGTCGGCCGGTCGGCGAGAGATGCGGGGTCGCCGGGGGCGATCCGATAGCGAGCGGTCTCCATGTCAGCACGGGTCGTGAGCGAGAAAACGTCGAGGTCGTCGGCCTCGAGGGCGGGCCTAGCGGCCGAAGAGCTTTCCGAGCGCGGCCTTGCCGGCCTGCTGGAGCAGGTCGTCCTGGATCGAGCCGTCTCCGTCGCGGTCGAGGAAGCCGGACAGGTGGCCGAGCAGGTCGTTGGGCGCAGCGGCGCGTGCGCGCTGGGACTCCTGGCCGAGCATCCCGGACAGCCCACCCGCGTCGAGACCGGCTTCGCGCTTGCGCTTGCCGAGCGCGGCCATCACGATCGGCGCGAGGATCGGCAGGAGCTTCGCGACCTGGGACATGTTGAGACCGGACGCCTTCGAGACGCCCTGCTCGACCTGGCCTCGGTCGCCGCCGAGCACGTGGCCCAAGATGCCGCCGCCGTCGGCCTGCTTGCCGGACAGCTGGCCGCCCAAGAAACCGCCCAGGTGATCCAGGAGAGATCCGTCGTGGTCGCGGTCGAGAGCCGAGGCCAAGCCCATGGCACCCTCGTTCGAGTTCGTGTTGCGGTTGAGCGCCGTCAGCATGGCCGGGAGCGCCGCCGCGACGGCCGACTGCGTCTGGCGAGGGTCGGCCCCGATCGCGCCCGCGATTTGGCCGATGTTGTCGCCGCCGATGTTGTCGGCGAGAAGGTCGAGGATGCCGTTCATGATGTGTCGTGGGTGAGGTCGCCTCGTACCCGATCGGCCGTTGAGGGGTCCCGTCCTCGAGGACGGAAGCTCGGCGTGGGCGGCCGGGCGTCGCCCTCGATGGCGACGTACCAAGAGCAGTGGGCCTCAGGCCTCGAGGGCGCTGACCGGCATCCAGCCGCGGAGCGCGTTCGAGAGGTAGACCGCGTCGGCGGCCTCGAGGTCGGCCGGCGTCAGCGTCCGCTCGCCGGCACGCGGGTCGGACTCGAGGACGTCGGCTCGGTAGACACCGCCGAGCCCGCCCGCCTGGAGCGGCGGCGTCCACAACCGGCCCTCGACCTCGACCCAGACGTTCGTCCGCGTCCCCTCGGTCACCTCTCCCCTCTCGTTGACCAGGACCGCCTCGTCGGCGCCGACCTCGAGGGCGCGCTCGTAGCGGGCGCGGTAGTGCGAGCGGTCGGTCGTCTTGCAGGTGCAGCGCCACGAGCCGGCCTCGAGGACGGGCTCGCGGTCGACCCAG
>NZ_JBARYR010000323.1:0-8507 GCF_049648075.1 Rubrivirga sp.
GATCCGCCCCGGCCCGACGGAGCCGAGCGCCGCCCCCGCCGCCGCGTTCGGCGGCCAAGCCCGTCCGCACCCACTGATCGGTCATGAACCTCACGCCACTCGACGTCCGGCGGAAGCAGTTCGACAAGGGCTTCCGCGGCTACGACCCTACCGAAGTCGATCTCTTCCTCAAGCAGATCGCCGACCGCTTGGAAGACCTCCAGGAGGACGCGCGCCGTGCCGAGGAACGCGTCCGCGAGATTGAAGGCAAGCTGGTCCACTACGAGAAGGTGGAACTCGCCTTGCAAGAAGCCCTCGAGTCGGCTCGCGAGACGGCCCGCCGGTCGGAGGCGTCGGCGGAGGAGAAGGCGCGGCTGATCGTCCAGGAGGCGGAGCTGCGCGCTCAGAAAATCGTCCAGGACGCCGACCACGAGCGCCACGGGATGCGCCAGGACCTGATCCGGCTCAACAGCCGCCAGACGGAGGTCGCGGCCAGGCTGCGGGGGTTCTTGCTGTCGGAGCTCGAGGTCTTGGCCCAGTTCCAGGGCGACGATCCGGTCGGGTTCATCAAGCTCCAGCCGTCCGGCCAGACGCCCCTCCCCGCGCCGCACCAGCAGCTCGACGCCGGCCGGCCCGCGCCGCCCCCGGCTCCCGAGCCGACCTCGATGCCGGACCTCGACGCGTCGATCGAGGCCGTCACTGACGCCGAGCCGTCCTGGCCCTCGACACCCACACCGGACACGTTCGAGCCCGCCGATGCCGAACAAGCTCCGCCGCCTGCGTCCCTGGATCCCGAGTCCACCTCGGACCCCGAGCCCGAACCGCCCTCCAGCGTCTACGCCCCGGCAGACGAGTCCTTCGAGGAGCCGGCGCCACCTCCAGCGCCCGACCCGCCGCGTCCTCCGGCCGTGACCGGTGGATGGGACCTCCGCTCGTTGGTGACCGGCGAGGAAAGCAGCGTCTCGGCCTCCGACGAGGAGCGCGAGCGGATCCGCCGCATCCTGGACGAGCTCGACTGATCAAGGCGGACCCGTCTCCGTCCTCGAGGCCGTCGTCGATTCGGTCGCGCCCTCGAGGACGTCTCTCTTCTTGCTTGTTGCTACCCGAATGACGCCCGACATCGACACCGCCCAATCCCTGGTTCAGACCGCCGCCGACACGCTGCGCGCCCGCATCGGGGACGGCGCCCGCGTCGGCCTCATTTTGGGAACGGGTCTGGGGAAGTTGGCCGACGAGATCGAGGTTCGGGAGTCGGTCCCGTACGGAGAGATCCCGGGCTTCCCGCTCTCGACCGTTGAAAGCCACCACGGGCGCCTGATCGCGGGCACGCTGCGCGGCGTCGAGGTGGTGGCGATGCAGGGGCGGTTCCACTTGTACGAAGGCTACAGCGCGTGGCAGGTCACGATGCCCGTCCGCGTGTTGGCAACGCTGGGCGTCGAGACCCTCCTGATCTCGAACGCGGCCGGCGGTATGAACCCGCTCTACCGACGTGGCGACCTGATGCTGACGACGGACCACATCAACCTGCAGGGCGTCAACCCGCTGACCGGGCCGAACGTGGACGCGTGGGGGCCGCGCTTCCCCGACATGAGCGAGCCGTACGATCCCGAGCTGCGGGCCACGGCCGAGGCCGCCGCTCTCGAGCGCGGTGTCCGGCTGCAACAAGGCGTCTACGTCGCCGTCGAGGGACCCAACCTCGAGACGCGCGCCGAGTACCGCTTCCTGCGCCAGATCGGCGCCGACGTCGTCGGCATGAGCACGGTCCCCGAGGTCATCGTCGCCCGGCACCACGGCGTGCGCGTCATGGCAATCTCGGTGATCACCGACGAGTGCTTCCCGGACGCCTTGGAGGCCGTGTCCATCCCCGAGATCCTGGCCGCAGCCGCCGAGGCGGAGCCGACCTTGACGGCGCTCATGGGCGACGTGGTCGCGTCGCTGGCCTAGAGGCGTCCTCGAGGACGAGTCCG
This sequence comes from Rubrivirga sp., assembly GCF_049648075.1. Taxonomy (GTDB): domain Bacteria; phylum Bacteroidota; class Rhodothermia; order Rhodothermales; family Rubricoccaceae; genus Rubrivirga. Next base: position 1,947 of record NZ_JBARYR010000323.1, read on the forward strand.
CGAGAGACAGCGACTCGAGGGTCACGCTTGGAGACGATCTACGCCGTTGGCTCCACGACCGGCTCGGTCGCCGCACCCTTGACGCGCGCCTCGGCCGCTTCGTGGAACCGGTTCTGCGTGATCAGGATGCCTACGACGCCGGCGATGATGGCCAGGTCCGCGATGTTGCCGATCGGGAAGAGGGCGATCGTGCGGTCGAAGATCTCGCCGCGCCAGACGTCGAAGTGGACGAAGTCGACGACGCAACCGTAGAACAACCGCGACAGGCCCGGATCGGACGGCGCGCACTCGCCGAACGCCATCCCGTAGAACGTCCGGTCGATCACGTTCCCCAACGCGCCGCCGAGCACCAAGGCGAGCGACAGCCGGTAGCCGTAGGGCGCCCACGGGATCCGCCACAGGTACACGAGGATCAGGATCGTAGCCGCGATCGAGAACAGCGTCAGGAACAGCTTGCTCCCGATCGAGAGCCCGAACGCCATCCCCGGGTTCTCGGTGAACGTGAGCCGAAACAGCCGCCCGATCACCGGGATCGACTCGCCCAAGACCATCTCGGACTTGACGACGAGCTTCGTGATCTGGTCGACGACGACGATGAGGGCGGAGACCCAGAGGACGCGCATAGGGAAGGTTCAGAGTTCGGGGTTTGCAAGGCCAAAGATCGGGCTCTCGGGCGACGAACCCTGAACCCTGAACGATGAACCTCTACACGCGACGGACGCCGACGGTCAGGGTTTCGCCGCCGATCTCGACGTCCTGCACCAAGTCGCCCGTCGGCTCGTCCTCGAGGACGAGGGACGTCGCCAGGGTCTCGGAGGTGATCGTCTCGGCGAAGCCGGCGTCTTGGAGGACGGCCCGGCCGCCGTTCGGCGCGGCCACCTCGAGGGCAATCCGGTCCGCGACCTCGAAGCCGGCCTCCTTACGCAAGTTCTGAACGCGGTTGACGAACTCGCGCGTGAAGCCCTCGGCGCGGAGCGCGTCGGTCAGCGTCGTGTCGAGCGCGACGGTCACGGTGCGCGTGGCGCCGGACGCGTCGGTCGCGGTCTCCTGGCGCACGGCGCGGCCTTGGACGCCTTCGGAGACGACCTCGAAGTCGCCGGCCTCGAACGTGAGCGGCCCGCCGGGGAGGTCGAGCGTGAGCGAGCCGTCCGCTTCGTAGCGGGCGACGTCGTCGGAGGTCAGGTCGCGGATGGCGGCGTTGGCCTCCTTCATGCGCTTGCCCAACCGTCGGCCCAGGGCCTTGAAGTTGGGCTTGGCGCTCTTGGAGACCACGCCCGAGTCGCCGGCCGCGGTCTCGAGTGTCTTGACATTGACCTCGTCCAAGATCACGCCCTCGACGGAACGCAGCACGTCCTCGTCGACGCCGCCGGTGCCAGTCACAACCAACAGCGAGCCCAACGGCTGGCGGACGTTGATGCTGGCCTCGTTGCGCAACGCCAACGTCGCCGTCGTGACGGCGCGGGCGAGCGCCATGCGGGCCTCGAGGTCGGCGTCGCGTTTTTCGTCCTCGAGGGCGGGCCAGTCGCGCAGGTGGACGGACGTCTCGTGGCCGAGGACGCCGTGGAGCCACTCGGCCACGAACGGGGCGGTCGGCGCCATCAGGCGGGAAACGACCTCGAGGCACTCCCACAGCGTATCGTAGGCGGCCTGCTTGTTTTGTTGAACGTGCGATGTAGAAGGTTGAATGTCTACTGCCTCGCCACCTTCAACATTCAACTCCGCACGCTCCACCTTGTCCCAGAAGCGGCGGCGCGAGCGCCGGAGCCACCAGTTCGACAAGTCGTCGACGAACGACTCGACGGCGCGCGCGGCGCGCGTCGGGTGGTAGCCCTCCAAGGCGTCGGTCGCCTCGAGGACGGTCGACTGGAGCCGGCTCAGGACCCAGCGGTCGAGCTCGGTCCGGTCCTCAGCCTCGAGGGCGTTCTTCGCGTCGTACGTGTAGCCATCGAGGCCGGCGTAGGTCGCGAAGAAGCGGTAGGTGTTAACGAGCGTCCCGAAGAACTTGCGGGCCGTTTCCTCGACGGCGGCGTCCGAGTACCGCAGGTTCTCCCAGGGCGGGCTCGAGGCCATCATCGACCACCGGATCGCGTCGACGCCGTGGCGCTGGATCGCGGCGAAGGGCTCGACGGCGTTGCCCTTCGACTTCGACATCTTGTTCCCCTCGGCATCGAGGACGAGACCGTTGACGACGACGTTCTTGTAGGCCACGCGGTCGTCCACGAGCGCGCCGATCGCGTGCATCGTGTAGAACCAGCCGCGCGTCTGGTCCACGCCTTCGGCGATAAAGTCGGCCGGGACGTTGGCGTTGAACCGGTCGACGTTCTCGAACGGGTAGTGCCACTGGGCAAACGGCATCGCGCCCGAGTCGAACCAGACGTCGATGAGGTCCGGGACGCGGCGCATCGTTCCGCCCTGGCCGTCGGGCCACGTTAGGGTGTCGACGTACGGGCGGTGGAGGTCGAGCTCGCCGCCCTCGCCCTCGAGGCCGAGGCGAGGGTTGAAGGCGGATTCGGGGATCTCGCCGCCGAGCTTCTCGCGCAGCTCCTCCACGGAGCCGACGACCTCGACGACCTCGGGATCGCGGTCGCTGACCCAGATGGGGAGCGGCGTGCCCCAGTAGCGCATCCGCGAGATCGCCCAGTCCACGTTGCCCTCGAGCCACGCGCCGAACCGGCCCGTCCCGATGCCCTCGGGCTGCCAGTTGATCGTCTTGTTGAGCTCGACCAGCCGGTCCTTGATCTCGGTCGTGCGGACGAACCAGCTTTCGACCGGATACTGCATGAGCGGCGTCCCCTTGCGCCAGTCGTGGGGGTAGTTGTGGACGTAGCTGTCCTCGCGGAACAGCAGGCCGCGTTCCTTGAGGTCGCGCAGGATTGGACGGTCGGCGTCCTTGAACCACATCCCGCCGACCAACGGGAAGCCTTCTTGGAAGACGCCGTCGGGGCCAATGGGGTTGATGGTCGGCAGGCCTTCTTTCTGACCCGTCGCGTAGTCGTCCATGCCGAAGGCCGGCGCCGTGTGGACGATGCCGGTTCCGTCCTCGACGGTGACATAGTCGGCCGCGACCACGCGCCAGGCGTCGCCGGGCTCGTCGTCATCTTGGAGCACCTCGGCGAGTCCGCTCAAGTCGCGGTTGTCGTTGTACGGCGGCACGTACTCGATGCCGACGAGGTCAGAGCCCTTGCACCGGTCGACGATCTCGGGGTCCTCGACCTTGAGCTTGCCCAACAGCCGCTCGGCGATCCAGACAAACTCGTGTCCGGTTTCGCCCGCCTCGTCCGGCATCGAGGTCAACCGGACCTTGACGTAGTCGATCCTCGGCCCGACGACCAAGGCCGCGTTCGAGGGCAGCGTCCAGGGCGTCGTGGTCCAGGCCAGGAACGACGTCGAGGGCGTGTCGGCGACGGGGAAACGGACGGTCACGGAGACGTCCTGGACCTCCTTGTAACCGAGGGACACCTCGTGCGAGGACAGGACGGTCCCGTTGGCCGGGCTGTACCACTGGATCTTGAAGCCCTTCGACAAGAGCCCTTTGTCCCAGATCCGCTTCAGCAGGTTCCAGACGGACTCGATGTAGTCGGTCTCGAACGTGACGTATGGGTCATCGAGGTCGACCCAGTAGCCCATGCGGCGTGTCAGGTCGTCCCACAGGTCCTTGTACTTGAGGACGCTCTCGCGGCAAGCCGCGTTGTACTCGGCGACGCCGAACGCCTCGACGGCGTGCCGGCCCTCCAAGCCGAGAGCTTTCTCGACCTCGATCTCGACGGGGAGGCCGTGCGTGTCCCAGCCCGCCTTGCGGTCGACGCGGAAGCCGCGCATCGTCTTGTAGCGGCAGAACAGGTCCTTGATGGTCCGCGCCATCACGTGGTGGATGCCGGGCTTGCCGTTGGCGGTCGGCGGGCCTTCGTAGAACACGAAGTGCGGGGCGCCTTGGCGGAGGGCGAGCGACTGCTCGAAGGTGTCCTCGGCCTGCCAACGGGCCAGGACGGTTTCCTCGACGGCGACGGGGTCGAAGCTCTCGACCTCGGGATAGGACATGGTGGGGCGCGGCTGCGGGAGCGCGGAAGCTAGCCGCCGACCCCACGCGCGGCCGTGAAGCGCGCTCCGATTCCGTCCTCGAGGTCGAGCCTACGCGTCCTCGAAGCCCGTCACGTCACGGTACAAGTCCTCGACCTCGAGGTCGACGCCGACGGACCGGAGCGAGGCCACGCCCTCGAGGGCGCCCGACAGCGTCCAGCCATCGTCGGTGCGGCGGACGACCTCGACGTGGCGGCGTTGCGAATCCACCAGCAGGACGTCCTCGACGCTTCGATAGAGCGCCAGCTTTTCTCCGTAGTCGTAGGACCGCGTCGAGGGTGACAGGACTTCGACGATCAGGACCGGGTCGAGAAGCGTGATCTTGCGGGTCGAGCGGAACGTGCCCGGGCCGCGCGTGACGGACAAGTCGGGGTAGACGTACTCGTCGCCGCTGATCTGGACGCGCATCGCCTCGGAGCGGACCTTGTACTCTGTCCCACGAAGCTCGGCGTAGAGCAGCGAGCCGAGGGCGATGATGATCTCGGCGTGGGCGGACGTGCCTCCTGACATGGGGAAGACCTCTCCAAAGTGGAACTCGTGACGCTCGGTCTGCGAGGCTTCCCACTCGAAGTAGTCCTCCGGCGACATCGTCAGAGTCCTGGGAGCAACGACAGGCATGAGGTCGGGGGCGGGCGTCCTCGAAGATAGGGGACCGGCCTCGAGGCTGAACGCGCGCCCGTCCCGCTACCCGCGCCGGACCACCAGCAACACGCTCGAGACAACCAGTGCGGCGCCGGCGATGCTCAGCGCGTCCACGCCGTCGCCCAGGAACAGCGCGCCCCAGGCGAAGGCGAGCACGACTTGGACGTAGCCGATGGCCGACGCCGTCCCGGCCTCCAAGCGGCGCATCCCCTCGGTGAGCCCGACCTGACCCATATGCGTCGTCAGGCCGATGCCGAGCAGAAGAATCCAGTGCCAGCCCGTGGGCCAGACCCAGCCGCCGAGGGCGAACGGGATCGCGCCGGCCATCCCGACCCACGAGAGGTAGAAGATGATGACCATCGGCCGGTCCGTCGCGCGGAGCTTGCGGGTGAACGTGTACGCGAGCCCGGCCAGCACCGCCGCTCCGGCAACAGCGGCGACGCCGATCCCGTCGAGGGCGACGCCGCCGAACAGGAACGACGGGCGGGCGACGAGCGCGACGCCAGCCATCGACAAGACCGCGCCCAAGAGCACGAGGGGCCGCAGGCGCTCGCCCAGCAGGACAGCCGCGGCGATGGCGGTCCAGACGGGTGCCGTGTATTGGATCGTGACGGCGTCACCGAGCGGCAGTCGCGCGATGCCCAGATAGAAAAGGCTCAGCGCGACGGCGCCGAACGTGGCCCTCAGCATCAGCGTCGTCCGGTCGACGCCGAGCGGGGACAAGCCGCTCCGCCGGATGGCGGCATACGTGATGACGGTCATTACGAGTGACCGCGTGAACACCAGCTCCATCGTCGGAAACGTGGTCGAGGCGATCTTGACCAGCAGGCCCATCAGGCTGAAGCCGAGCGCGGCCACCAGCATGTAGATCACGCCATGCTTCCGGTCGCGGGCCTCGGCCTCGAGGTCGGCCGGGGCGACGGCGGCGGGGGCGGAGACCGGGGGGGCGTGCGTCGGCATGAGAGCGCAACGGACCGGGCGCCGGGCTGTTCGTCCTCGAGGGCGCTTTCGCTCAGCCCTCACCGCCCGTACCGCGGAGCCTCACAGAGGGCAAGAGGGATGAGGCAAGCGGTCGCGACCTCGAGGGCGAGTGTTCCTCTTGCCTCCTACTGTTGCCCGCTTCCGTCGTCGATGATCTCGGCGTCCTCGATGATCGGCGGGGGCGGGACGCCAAACGGGTTAGCGGGGCGAGCGCCGCCGTCGCCGCCGAAGACGACCCCGCTGTGGACGACGTTCATGCGGCCGGTCAGAATGGACTTCTCGAACCGAGCGCGCAGCCAGCGATGAGCGACCGCCCTCGAGGGCGGAAGCAGGCCCAGAAAGCCGACGACGTCAGTCAGGAAGCCGGGCGTGAGCAGGAGCGTGCCGGAGACGAGGATGACCAGGCCGTCGATCAACTCGGGGCCGGGGATGCCGCCGGTCGTCATCTTGGTCTGGACGCGGCGCCACGCGGCGACGCCCTCTCGCTTGGCGAGCCATGAACCGAGGGCCGCCGTTAGCACGACGATGGCGATGGTCGGCCAGAACCCGATGCGCCCGCCGATCGAGACCAGCAGGGCGAGGTCGACCATTGGGACGACGAGGAAGAGCAGGAACAGGCGACCGAACACGGCGGGGCGGGGAGTGGCGTCGCGTACGAGAACGCGCGGCCGGGGGTTCAGCGTGCCGTCCTCGAGGGAGGTTCATCCTCGCCCTCGAAGACGCTAAGTAGGTCTTTCAGTCTCCTGGCCCGGCGCCAACGGCTGCTCGAAGGCGCACGTCGCGACCCGGTCGGCGAGGGGGGCACGCGCCCGGTCCGAAGCGAGCATCCGGGGCCGCGTCGCACACGGCGCGCGCCTCGTC
>NZ_JBARYR010000324.1:0-2060 GCF_049648075.1 Rubrivirga sp.
GCCCGCTCTTGGCGTAGTACGTCGCCCGGACGTCCTCGAGCGTGTCGATCCCAGCGGGCAGCACCAGGACGCCGTCCAGGTCGCCCTCGAGGACGCGAGCGCGCAACGTGTCGAGCGGGGCGTCCGCGACCTCGAGGTCGGCCCCGTCGCCGACGGCGGCCTCGAGGTCGGCGAAGAGCCCGGCGTCGTCCACGACGGCGACACGCGACGGCTCGTCGTCGTCGGAGAACGCCAGGGCTGGGAGCGCGAACGCGGCGATGGCCAGGAACGGCACGCCGAGCGTCGCGACGATGAACCACTTGGAGCGGACGCGGCGGAGGTACTCGCTCTTGGCAATGAGGGCGATTTTGTTCAAGGGTTCGGGGTTCTCGGTTGGCTGCGCCTTCGCTGCGCGGTCGGGGTATGGCTCCGTGGGCGTTCGCGGACGACGGCCGCTAGGGTTCGATCGGGAGCGCTGTGCCGGATGCCGTCCTCGAGGCTTCGGGCGGTGAACCCTGAACCTCTGAACCCTGAACGGCCTGGCGGAAGATCTCGGCGAGCGGCGGCTCGTGGACCTCGAACCGGTCGACCTCGGACGAGCCGGCGAGCGCGGCCTCCAAGACATCGCGTGGCTTAGCGCCGGTCAGCCGGAGCTCCGCCCGCCCCTCGGTTCGGTTGAGCACGCGGACCGCGTCGGCACCCTCGAGAACGGACAGCCACGCGCCGTCGCCGACGAACTCGACCGAGACTGTGTCCCGGCCGAACCGGCGCTTAACCTCGCGCAGCGGCCCCTCCAAGACGACGCGGCCGCCAGCCATCAGGCACAGGTCGTCGCACAGGGCCTCGACGGACTCCATGCGGTGGCTCGCGAACAGGACCGTCTTACCGTCCTCGCGTAGCTCGCCGATGACCTCGACCAGCAGGTCGGCGTTGATCGGGTCCAAGCCGGAGAACGGCTCATCGAGGATGACCAGGCTCGGGTCGTGGACCATCGTGGCGACGAACTGGACCTTTTGCTGCTGGCCCTTCGAGAGCTCCTCGGTCTTCTTCCCCGCCCAATCGGACGCGTCGAACCGCTCGAGCCACCGGGTGACGGCGGCCTTGGCGTCGCGCTCGGGCATGCCCTTGAGCTGGGCGAGGTAGACGAGCTGTTCCTCGACCTTGAGCTTGCGGTACAAGCCGCGCTCTTCGGGCAGGTACCCCATCCGGCGCTGCGTCCCTGGACCGACGGGCTCGTCACCCAACGTGATCGTGCCGACGTCGGGCGTCGTGATGAACGTGACCATACGGATGGTCGACGTCTTGCCGGCGCCGTTGGGACCGAGCAAGCCGAACAGCCGTCCGGGCTCGGCCCGAAACGAGACGTCGTCGACGGCGACCGTTTGACCATACCGCTTGGTCACGTTTTCGAGACGGAGGACGGGGGTCATAGGACGAGCGTCGGGCGCGGAACGGATCGGGACTGAGAGCACTACGGCTCGTCGTGCCGGAGGTTACCGACGCATCGGGCCACACCCTTCCCCCTCTCTGTGATGCGTCTCTCTCTCGTCCTCCTGGTCGCCCTTTCCGTCGCCGGCTGCGACTCCGACGACAGCTTGCTCGGCGAGTTCGTCGGGACGACCGAGATCGGATCGCAGGCCCGCGCCGTCGATGGCGAGGCCGTCTACACCGTCCTCGACGGGCCGAACGGCCCCGAGTTCGTGCTCGGCCTGTTCGTGGGCGACCTGTACGACTCCGACCTCGACGCGTACGACTACGTCCTCTTCCGCCGCCCCGGCGACCGCCCCGGCGCAGGCGCCTACGGCGTCGACAACGACCCGGACCGCGCGTTCAACGCGACCATCGCGCGCGTCGAGGACGCCGACGAGCCCCTCGAGGCCGAGGGCTCCGTTTTGAACGGCGTCGACGGCACCCTCGCCATCACGCGCGTGGACGGCTACGGCTTCCTGGTCGGCTCCTACGAGTTTATCGCCGAGGGCGTCCGCGTCGGGCCGAGCAGCGGGTTCGTCGAGGGCGCCGCGCGGGGCACCTTCGAGGCCCGCTACGAGTCGCCGTCGACGTTCCGAGCACTCGGCCTCTAG
>NZ_JBARYR010000325.1:0-1520 GCF_049648075.1 Rubrivirga sp.
GGTCCGGTCGTGCCGACGGAGGCCGTCGTCCGCACGGGCGAGGAGACGGCCGTCATCCTCGCGCTCGGCGAGGGCCGCTTCCGCCCCCAGCCCGTCCGCCTGGGCGAGGAGGGCGACGGGATCGTCCGCGTCCTGGAGGGCCTCTCGGTCGGCGACCGCGTGGTCACGAGTGCCCAGTTCTTGATCGACTCCGAAGCCCGACTGGCGGCCTCGCTCGGGGCCATGCAGCCGATGCCGGGCATGGACATGGGCGAGATGGACATGGACACCGAGTAACCATGCAGCAGCACAAGACCCGCGACGGCGCACTGGAACGGATCATCGAGTGGAGCGCCGAGAACCGCCTGCTCGTCGGCCTGGTCACGCTCATGGTAGCCGGGCTCGGCGCCTGGGCCGCGCTCACGACGCCCGTCGACGCTATCCCGGACTTGTCGGACGTCCAGGTCATCGTCCGCACGGAGTACGCCGGGCAGGGGCCGCAGATCGTCGAGGAGCAGGTGACGTACCCGCTCACGTCGGCCATGCTGTCCGTGCCCGGCGCCCGGACCGTCCGGGGCTACTCCATGTTCGGGACGAGCTTCGTCTACGTCATCTTCGAGGACGGGACCGACCTCTACTGGGCGCGCAGCCGCGTGCTGGAGTACCTCTCCCAGATCCAGGACCGCCTGCCCGAGGCGGCCACGCCCGCCCTCGGCCCCGACGCGACCGGCGTCGGGTGGGTCTACCAGTACAGCTTGCGCGACACGACGGGCACCTACGACCTGTCCCAGCTCCGGTCCGTCCAGGACTTCTACCTCAAGTACGAGCTCCAGGCCGTCGAGGGCGTGGCCGAGGTGGCGACCGTCGGCGGGTTCCAGAAGCAGTACCAGGTCGTCGTGGACCCCCAGCGGCTGGCCGCCTACGGCATCCCCATCGGCCAGGTCGGCGACGCGCTCCGGCGCTCGAACCGCGACGTCGGCGGGCGGCTCCTGGAGCTCGGCGAGCGCGAGTTCATCGTCCGGGGCAAGGGCTACCTCCAGGGCATCGACGACATCCGCCAGGTGGTCCTGCGGGCCGAGGGCGGGACGCCCGTCACCGTCGGCCAGGTCGCCGAGGTGCGGCTTGGGCCGGAGATCCGCCGCGGGATCGCCGACGTGAACGGCCAGGGCGAGGTCGTCGGCGGAATCGTCGTCATGCGCTCGGGCGAGAACGCCCAGGCCACCATCGACGCCGTCAAGGCCCGGATCGCCGAGCTGGGCGACGGCTTGCCGCCCGGCGTCGAGGTCGTGACGGAGTACGACCGCTCCGAGCTGATCGCGAGCGCGGTCTCGGCGCTCACGACGACGATCTGGGAGGAGCTCCTCGTCGTGGCCCTCGTCGTCATGGTGTTCCTGCTCCACGTCCGCAGCGCGTTCGTGGCCGTGGTCACGGTGCCCGTCGGCATCCTGATCGCGCTCGGCGCCATGCGGCTCCTGGGCATCAACGCCAACATCATGAGCCTGGGCGGGATCGCCATCGCCATCGGCGTGATGGTGGACGCC
>NZ_JBARYR010000326.1:0-5943 GCF_049648075.1 Rubrivirga sp.
GTCTCGGACCGTGCCCAGATCGGGATCGCCACGCCGTCGATGTGGAAGAACACGACCACGCCGTGGCGTTCGACGCGGGCGGAGACCCATGACGCGTCGACGTCCTCGAGGCTGTGAGGGGTGTTGAGCAGGCGTTCGCTCCAGACCGCATCCGGCGCGGTTCTGAAGTCGGTCGTCTCGCCGTCTCTGCGGGCGGCGACCGGACGGTCGAGGGCGTCGTATGCGACCTCGAGGGCGGAGTCGTGGGCCTCGGCCTTCGTCATCCGGCCGGCGCCGTCGAACTGAAACGTGGCGGACGTGCCGCCCAGGTCGGCCTCGATGGGGCGCCCGATCGCGTCGTAGCGCAGCCGAAGCCGCTGGACGCCACCCGACAGAACCCTCGTGAGCCACCCGTCGGCGTCGTACACGAGCGAGAGGTCGACGTCGTGTCCATCCGCCTCAGATGGGTGCCGTCCTCGAAGGCTCGACAGCTGGCCGTCTGGGTTGTACTCGAGGGCGAGGGCGCCGAGATCGAGGTCGTCCCGATGGCGAGACCACATCCGGAGCTCGCCGCTCGCTCCGTAGAGGAACGTCGAGGTCTCCGTGTCTGCGGTGTGCTCGACCAGGTCGCCCAGTCGGTTGTACCGCCGGGTCCCAGTCTCGTCTTCGACCGTCGTCTGCCCGCCCTCGTAGCGGTAGTGAGCCAGACGGCCTCCCATGTCGACGGTCGCCAGCTGGTCGTGCTCGTCGTAGTTCATCCGTGCCGCCGAGGTCGCGGTCTGGGCCTCGAGGACGCGTCCGAGAGGGTCGTACTTAAAGGCGGTGTCCGTGCCGTCTGGCGCGACCAGCCGGGCGACGTGGCCGGCGGTGTCCCGAGTGATCGTTGCCCGTTCCCGCTCCGAGTCTGAGACGCCCATCAAGCGCCCGGCTGGGTCGTACAAGAACTCGGCGGAGTAGTCGCCGATCTGGATCTCTTCGAGCCGCCCGTCGGGGCGGTAGCGCAGGCGTTGACGGCGGCCCAGCCGGTCGACGCGCCCCGTCACCCGACCTCGCGCGTCCCACGTCTCTTGCCACCTCGTGCCTTCAGCGTCCTCGAGGGCGAGACCGCTCGGACTCCACCGGAGCGTGACCGAACGGCCCTCGGGACTTGTGACGGACGTGATTCGCCCGTGATCGTCCCGACCGAACGTCCAGGCATGCTCTCCCGGCGTGGTCAGCCCGACGAGCGCATGGCCGTCGCTCCACTCGAGGGTGGCAGAGTGCTCCGTCGCATCCGACGCCCTCGAGGCCAGGCCGTCCTCGTCGTAGTCGACGAAGGCGATCTGCTCCTCGTGGTTGAGTAGCGACAGCCGCCGCTCTCCTGGGTCGAGCTGTTGGTGCTCGCAGACGTGATCGTTCTCGCCGTGCCCGATGAAGCGGTCGGCCTCGTTGTAGTAGTAGACGCGGTTCTCGCCCGCGTGTCCGATCCGCTCGAGGACGCGCTGCCCGAGCACATGTCGGTAGAGCACCTGTCCGCCGCTGGCATCGAGGACGCGGGTCGTCTGCCGAAGGGCATCGTAGGCCAGCCGGACGCCGGGGCCATCGGCGCCCCATAGCGCGACGCACCGGCCGTCGGCGTCGTACTGGGCGTAGGATGGTGCGCCCGTGAGCGCGCGGTGCTCGACGAGGAGCGTCCCGTCGTAGTCGAAGTGCTCCGTGTACCGGCTCGAGGTCGAGGCCGAGCGCAGTGCGCCGCCGGAGGTCACGTAGCGCGCCAGTGTCTCCGGCGCGCTCGTTGCCGCCGCCAATGTCACGGCCTCGAGGCCGCCGCTGCCGTACTCGAAGCGAAGCACACGGCCGAGCGGGTCTTTCGCCGCGATCAGCCGCCCGGCGCGCCGCTCTAAGGTGAGGACGGAACCCGATGCGTCGCGGACGGCCGAGAGAGGGACACGAGATCCTGATGCGTCGCGCTTGAGAAACACGAACTGGCGCCGAGGCGAGGCCGAGATCACAAACGCATCGCTCACATGCTCCAGCGTCAGCCCCGTCGCCTCTTGAAGCGCTGCACGGCCGACCTCGACGGGGGCGAACGCCGCGCCGCCGAACGGTCCGCCAATGCAGCGAACGGCCGCCGCGCCGACCTCGAGGGCGGCGTCCAGGCCTAGGCTCCAGCCCGTTCCCAGGGCCCCGACCTCGAGGTCGGAGCTCCGGTAGGAGCGGGACAGCACGACGGGAATGGGGCCGGCTACGACGGCGTCGACGGCGTCGAGGCAGACGGCGCCGGTGGCGGCGTCGACACGGAGCCGGGCGGGAGGGGCATGGATCACATCAGCACCGTCGGCGCCCCCATCAGGATCGGGTTGGGGGGCGGGAGCGGGACGATGGCACCGGGCTCCATCACCTGGTCGCCCATCCGAGCCGCGGGCATGTTGGCGACCAGGACCATCGGGTTACCCGGTGGCATCGTCACACCCGGTCCGTGCGGTGTGCCTGGTCCCGCCGGCGGCGGGAGGTTGACCATCGGGCACGTGTGCTGATCGGCCACGCGCCACGCAGGCATCTTGGCGACCAAGACCGTCGGACACCCCGGCCCCAACAGGGGCGGGCCGTGCATCGTGGCGTCGGCGACTCTAGCAGCGGGCTGTGGCATGGTTATCCGACCTTGGTGAGCGCCCCCTTGATGGACGCGATTCCACTTCCCTTGACGTCTGCCATCACGCCCTCGAGGGCGGCCTGGACGTCGGCCTTGACCTTGACGTTCATGCCGGCGAGCTCGGCGCCCGCCGTGCCCTTCATCTTGAGCTGAGCCGCGGCCTTGACCTCGATGCCGCTCGCGCCCATCTCGATCTTGTTCTGGCCCGCCTTGATCGTGATCGATCCGTCCTTGGACATCGCGATCGAGGACTGCCCGCACTTGAGCGTGATCTTGTCGTCGGCCTTGAGCTCGATATGGGTGCCAGCGCTCACCTCGACAGACTTGTCAGCACCGAACTCGATGGTCTCGGCCATGCCTGAAAACTGCTTGTCGGCCTCAAGGTGGATGTTCAGCTTGGTCTTGACGGAGAAGTTTTTCTCCTTCGACTTGAACCGGATGTCGTCCTGCGCCTCGGTCAGGATGTTGCCCGTCTTGGAGTTGACCTTGATGTCTCCCCTTCCATTCGCCATGTCGATGTCGCCGCTACCGACACCCATGCTGATGCCACCCGTCCCGGCCATGAGGTTGATTCCCATTGTCGCCGAGGTCAGGTCGATTCCGCTCGTCGTCGTGAGCCCAATCCCACCGGTGCCAGCGTAGGCCGAGATCCCGGCCGTCGTGCCCATGATGATGCCGCCCTCGCTGGCCATGAAGATGCCTGGGAGCAGAAGCCCCGCCGCCGTCCCAGCTCCGGTGTTGACGAAGCTCTGCCAGAACGACTTGTTCTTAAGGAACCCTGACCCAACGCCGAGGGCCGCCAGCGCCACGCCGATTGCCCCGTCAACGGCTGTCATGGCCGAGCCCATGTCCCCCAGGTCCTTCGCCGCCATGACGAAATCTGGGTCGCCCATCAGCTTGCCCGTCTTGATAAACACGCCATTCCCAGCGTGGATCGATTGGGTGGCATCGGTCGAGGACTGAATGCCCTCGACGGCGTCCTCGGCCGCGCCGAGGTGGATCCGGCTCTTGGCTGTCGGCGTCTTGATGTCGACGCCGACCTTGCCCTTGAGGTCCTGGAGCATGATCCGGTTGCCCGCCGCTGTCAAGACCGTGTTCTCGGTCTGGTTGTTCTTGGTGACCGGCGACGCCTGGTTCGGGTTCGGCACCGTCGAGAGACCGATGATCCGGTCCACGTTGCCGTCCACGCACGCGACGACCATCTCGGCGTCCTTGTGGACTGGGAAGTGCTGGCCGTACTCCGGGCCGCTGTAGGGCTGTGCGAGCCGGACCGGCTTCGTCGCCTGGGCCGCGCCCTCCTTGCCCAGGTCGAATGGGAAGCGGACGCGGTAGCGGCCCTGGTCGTCGATCGGCGCGTACTCGCCGCCGGCGCTTTCCACTTTGGCGGTCAGGACGCCCGGCAGCTTCGGAATGGGTGTGATCCGCGGCGGCCGATACGGGGCCGATGCCGGGACGCACGTGAACTCGTTCTGGTAGCCGGACTCCCGGTCTCCGCCCGTTCCTGCTCCCAACACATCGGCCTCGGAGCCTCGGTGCGTGACCTCGGTGATGAGGTACGACTGGTTGATGTCTTTCCGGAAGTGGCCCTCGAGGTCGAACCGGAACCCGGTGCGGAGCCGAAAGCAGTTGCTCGAGCCCGTCATGACCAATCGCTGCGTCTCGAACTCCTCCGCCCGGATCTTCGTCAGCGCGTCGCTGCGCGTCTGCGTGCCGGTGTGGATCATCGAGTCCGAGAGGAAGCCCGTTTCGGGGTCTCGGTCGTCGGCCTTTGTGAGAAGGTCGGCTGCGGGCGTGCGATAGTTGTAGTCCTTCGTCTCGGTGCCCAGCGTCACCAAGCGGCGGCGGGCTGTGAGGCCCAGGACAGCATCGGTGAGCGGCGATCCGAGGTTGTTGTACGGCAGGACCGGCTCGTCCTCGATGGGCTCGGAGTCGCCCGCGTCGTCGCTCATGACGACGGTGTCGTTGCCGTCCTCGTGCCGGAAGTAGTAGCGGATGCCCTCGAACTCGAGGAGCCGCTGGACGAAATCGAGGTCGGACTCCTTGTACTGCGTTGTGTACTCGCGCGGCTCGTAGGACCCGGCCAGGTTCCACTCGTGATCGACGCCGGCGTCTTTAAGGACGTTGGTGACGATGTCCTGGACGGTCAGGTCCTGAAAGATCCGGCTCTGGTTGGAGAGGCCGAGCCGCCACAGCCGGGGGACGAGGACGACGCGGTAGAGGTACCGCTTGTAGCCGTCGAACCCCTCGACCTCGTAGGACTGGACGAAGTCGACGACGATGCCGTTGATCTCTGACGCCTCGTCGCCGCCGCGCGCGATGGACAGGGTGGCCGGCTTGTTGATGACGTCCTCGAAGTCGATCGCCTCATCGCGGGAGACGAGGTCGACCTCGAACTCGAATGTCTGCGAGATGGACTCGCGGCCATTGAACTCGGCGACCTGGAACGTGTCGTCCTCGAGGGCGCTACACGTGAACTCGTGACGGACGACGTGGTGGATCTCCATGGGGATAGGCGGTCAGCCCGTGCTCACGAGGTAGAGGTCGCGAGCACGCGTCATCGATGGCGGGACGGTGAGCATGGCTGTGGTGCTGAGCGAACCGCCGCGATGCGGCCCGGCTCTCTCTATACACCGGAAACGCCTGTCCGTCCGGTCACGGCCTGCAGGGTTAGCTCGCGTAGTGCGCCGAGACGTACCACCGACCAGGGACGACGTGCTGGGCGTCGGCCCACGCTCGCATGGCCTCGAGGGCGGTGCGCTGGTGGGCCACGTCCCATGTCGCGTCGAACGGGACATCCATCCGGTAGCGGACCGCGAGTTCGTCCGCGATCCAGCGCCGCAGGCGGTGCGGTACGAACGGCGCTGCGAGCGACGCGACCTGGGAGGCCGGTCCCGCCGGCTGGCCCAGGCGGAAGCGGTCGGCGCTGTGAAAAGCGTCGCGGTTCCGCTCCCACCACTCGGTCCAGACCTCGAGATCCGTGCTCGGCCCGGCGACGGTCGTCCCGCGAGGCGCTTGGTCGGGCGGCGTGATCGGCTCGCCGCGTGCCAGCTTCTCGCGCTCGTCCTCGAACAACTCGTCGTCCTCGAGGACGTCCTCGACGAAGGTCTCGACCTCGAGGTCGGCGCCCGTGATCATGTGGAGCGCGCGAGCGGCGGCGGCAGAAGCATCGCCCTCGAGGGCGGAGATGAGAGCCGGGACCGCGGCTGGGTCGCCCATCAGTCCCAACGTGTCGGCGGCGTCGAGGGCGGACGGCGGGTGCTGGAGGACCTCCGTGAGCCACGGGACGGCCGTGCCGCGACCGGCGAGCGCCAGCGTCCGCACCAGCGCCGGGT
>NZ_JBARYR010000327.1:0-1782 GCF_049648075.1 Rubrivirga sp.
GCGACGCGGCGCGCTTGGAGGTCAGCGTCGGCGAGCCGTTGGCGGAGTGAGACCGGGTCGTAGGAGGCTGGTGGGGTCTCGGCACGTGCGGCTTGGAGGTCGCCCTGGGCGTCGGCCACGTCGAGGCGTGCGGTGCGCGCGGCAGCGGAGGACAGGACCGCGACGGTGTCGCCGAGCGCGACCATGTCTCCCTCGTCGACGAGCAGGAGCGGGGGCTCGGACGGCTTGTGGGCGAAGGAGACGCGGCGGACCTCGGACCGAGACAGGTCGTCGGGGTCGTAGCGCTCGGCCTGGGCGGGAGGGAGGTAGAGCCGGAGCGTGACCGTGCCGGCCTCGACGACCAGGCCCGTGAGCGCGAGCCGCTCGAGGTCGGCGAGCGTGGCGAACTGGAATGAGAGCCGTCGGTCGGTGCCGCTTACCGTGTTGAACTCGAACTCCGAGGGCGTGACGCCGGCCGGTTCAGTGACCGTCACCTGGCCGTCCAAAAGGTGGCGTGCGGGCCGGGGGCCGTCAGGGCTCGCGAGTGTTGGGACGAGCGACTCGAGGTCGGCGAGCACGCGGCCGGCGAGGTCGATCTGACGGCGCGATACGACGACGGCGTCGCCGCGGTGAGCTAGGACGCGGTCGGGCTGGAAGTCGGCGGAGTAGGCCGGACCCAGGCTGTAGACGCGCTTGCTGTCGGGGTCGCGGACCAGGAGCGTGTTGGTGCCGGTCGTGCCGATGGCCTGGAAGGTGCCTGCGAGACGCCGGAGCTGCTGGGGATCGCTCGCCTCGACGTCGACGGTGACGAGATAGCCGTCGGCGGACCAGTCGAGGAAGTCGCGGACGGCGGCCCCGGCGTCGGCCTGGACGCGGCGGATGAGCCGCTGATAGCCGTCGACCTGGACGACGGCGAAGGGGATCGTGGCGCAGACGAAGGCGATCCCGAAGAATGTGTCGACGCGCGAGCCGGTCTTGGTGCGGTACGACGTCTCGTTCCGGTTGTAGTATGGGAAGACGCCGCGGCGATCGGACCAGGGCCAGAAGACGCGGACGCCCTGGACAGTCCAGGTGTCGAGGAACGTGTGAGAGACGTAGCCGACGACGAGCGCCGCGTAGAGATGGGTCTGACCGGCCCAGACGAGCGGGAGCGACACGGCGGCGACGACGGCCTGGGCGGCGTAGCAGTGCGTGATGGTCCTGTGCCCGAAGCGGCGTTCGATGCGCTTGGCGACGGGCGAAAACACGCGGCCGACTGTGCTTCCCAATGTGTCGATGTCGGGGGCAGCCGCCGCGGCCGACGCCACGACGACGCCGGTGGCGGTCCACGGCAGGTGGAAGAAGGTGGCGGCGACGGTGTAGCCGAGGATGCCGCCGGCGACGTGGGTGCCGAGTCTCACGAGTTCGAGGTTGGCTGCGCCGGCCTATCGGCTCTGGGTTCAGGGTTCGTCGTCCAGGAATCGCGTTTGCATGGGCGGTTGGCCGCGTAGAGGTCGACGTCCTCGAGGTCGATTTGTCGGCCTGGGTTGGAGCGTCGCAAGTGGGCGAGGACGTCGGCGGAGTCCGCTTCGGAGGTGAACGGGAGGGGGAGCCACCGGCAGCCGAAGACGGCCTCGAGGGCGGGATCGCGGACGACGAAGCCGGTCGGCGAGCGCCAGACGATGAGAGGGGAGCGGGCCACCTAGGTGCGGAACATGACGGTGGTCAGCTCCCACGTCTCCGAGGTGCCCGACTCGAGGCGGGCGTAGAGCTCGACGACGTACTCCCCTTGGGGTGCGAACAGGCCGTTGGGTCCGATGCCGC
>NZ_JBARYR010000328.1:0-4367 GCF_049648075.1 Rubrivirga sp.
CCGCGACGCCACGTTGCTGTCGATGGGCGCCGTCGACACGATCTACCGACTGCGCGGCAGCGATCTCCTGGGCCACATGGACGACGTCCTCTACCTCGCGAGCCAGTGGGAGGCGCCGGGTGCTGGAGACCCGTTCTCTGCGCGAGGACGCGTCAACCTCAAGACGTTGGCGACGCGTGAGGCGAAGCAGGTCGAGCTCCGCCCCGAGCAGCCGAGCGTGCTCGTCCCCTACGCCCTCGAGGACGACGCGTCGCCCGAGCGCCACCTGTGGCACGTCGCAAACGGCCGGGCGCCACACGTCTTGGTCCGCCGTCTCGACCGCCGCTTCCCGTCCGTGTGGTCGGCCTACGCCGAGCGGAGCCTGCGCCGCGTCGAGGTCGACCGGCCGGCGCTCCGCCGCGCGAGCTAGATCGGGAGGGTCGGAGGGATACGGGATGGAGGGATGAGAGGACCGTCCGTCTTCGAGGTCGGGTCGTGCGCCGCCGTTCGTCCTCGAGGACGGGAGCGCGTCGTGGACCTCGAGGTCGGGGGGCGGGTCCACCTGGTTTGGAGGGGGAGTCACCTGCGCATCCTCGAGGCCGTGAACGGCGCCGACCGGCGTACGTCCCCGCATCCCTCTATCCCCCCGCCCCTCACATCTGTCCACACACGTTGTGACACGTCGCTGTCACTAGGAGTTTCTACGCTGCTCTCACCGAACTCTCCCCACCTCCCATGACTGTCCATCCGCTTAGTCGTCGGCCGCAGCAGCGGCGCCTCGTGATCGCCGTCCGCGGCCCTGCCGGGACCGGCAAGAGCTGGTTCGCCGCCTCGCTCGCCGATGCCGGACTCGGCCGTCTCTGCTTTTTCGACACCGAGCGAAAGGCCCGTTTGCTCCCCGGCGCCGACGGCTCGCACTACGACGCCATCGAGGTCGAACACCCGGACGAACTACTCCCGTTCGTCGACTGGGCGCTTGGTGAGGGCAAGGCCGAGCAGGGCTACGGCTGCTACGCGCTCGACAGCTGGGCGATGTACTTCGGCCGCAAGCACCGCGCGACGGTCCAGGCCGTCCGCGACCGGACCGGCGACCCGACGGCCCAGCCGTCCGCCGAGGAGCTCCAGGCCGACCAGGTCGTGTTCCAGGAGGTCCTGCGCCGCCTGTGCGTCGACTCCGGCGCGTGCGTCGTCATCACGGACCAGATCGCGGCCCGCGGCAAGCAGGACCGCGAGGAGAACGAGGTCGGCCGCGTCTTGCCGATGACCACGTCCGGGCTGGAGTACTTCGTCGACGTGATGCTCGAGGTCTCGCTCCAACAGGACGGTTTTGAGACGCGCCGCATCGCGACGGTCGTCAAGTCGAACGCGTCCGACTTGCCCGTCGGGACCGAGTTCGAGAACCCGTCCTTCGCGGACGTGCTCGCCCAACTCGGCGCTGGCCCTGCTCCCGTCGAGGCGCCCCCGATGGCCGTCCTGCCCGAGCCCGCCCTCGAGGTCGACGCTGGCCCGACGCTGGCGGAGTTGCTGGTCGAGGCCGAAGGCTTCGGCGTCGGCCGCCCCCAGGTGCTCCTGGCCGCGCGTCACTACTGCGGCGTCCAGGTCCTGGACGAACTGACGTCCGACCAGACGGCGGACCTGCTCGACCGGATGCGCGAGCGCTACGCCACGTCCGGCGACAGTGCCGGCACCCCAGAGCCCGAGGTGACGGTGAGCAAGCGCCGCAAGAAGGCGGCGTAGCCGGTTCGGCCTCGAGGGCGAGACCCCGTCCTCGAGGTCGTACAGGCTTATTCGACCGCGACCGACACATCGTCGGACCAGAAGGGGACGGGCTGCGCGAGACGGCCTGACCCTGCGTACACGATGCCGCTGTAGATCTCGGGACCCCAGTCCTGAATCTCCACGCGGTCGATGAGAAGCGGAGAGCTGGAGACGTTGTCCGGCGGCCACGTGCTCAAGATGATCGAGCCCTCGATCGATGTCGGTAGGCCGCCGTCGCCCTCTTCGGTGAACCTGAACTGGGTCGTCTGGCCACACTCGTCGCCGCAGA
Organism: Rubrivirga sp.; assembly: GCF_049648075.1. Lineage (GTDB taxonomy): Bacteria > Bacteroidota > Rhodothermia > Rhodothermales > Rubricoccaceae > Rubrivirga. The sequence goes on from NZ_JBARYR010000328.1 coordinate 2,027, forward strand.
GTAGTGTTCGGCGAATCGTGACCGTAGTCCCAGAGAAGAGACCAATCCAGTCGACGGACCACAAGCGGGGGCCACCGTACCCATCAGTTTCAACGGCGTCGGCCTCTGTGATTGGGGGACCGCTATAGCGTACAATCTGGGGCCCCTCGGCGATGGTGTCGCAGGCAGAGAGAACGACGAGGAGAGCGGCGGCGGCGAGTCGCATCGACGAGAGCGGAAAGGTGCAGGGAGACGTTTGAGACCCAACCTCACAAATCGCGGGGGACACGGGAAGGGAAAAGGCTCGCCCCCTCCTCGAGGTCGGACCGGCGTCCTCGAGGGCTCGAGCGTGCGCTTTCGGAGATCGGAAGCGCTACCGGCCTCGAGGCCGTTGACACGTTCGCGTGATGCCGCGTATCCTCATGCCGTGAACGCCTTCCGCCGTACTCGACGTCCCCGACGACTGGACCTGGTCCAGCCGGAAGGGTGCGGCACACTCTAGACGGGCACCGTTCCCACCCCGACGGTCTCGCCCTCTCTAGCGCCGATCCTTCCCCGGGATCGGCGTTTTCTGTTTTAGCGCCATGCCTGACTCCAAAAACGCACCGATCGCCCTCGCCTTCTCGGGCGGCCTCGACACGTCCTTCTGCGTCCCGTATCTCCGAGAGGAGACCGGCCGCGACGTCTGGACCGTCACCGTCGACACGGGCGGGTTTTCCGATGACGAGAAAGGCGAGATCGAGGCCCGGTCGTCCAGCCTTGGCGCCGCCGGTCACCGGATTGTGGATGCCCGCGCCCAGCTGTGGGACCGCGTGCTCCAGTACCTCGTCAAGGGCAACGTGCTGAGGGGCGGTGTCTACCCGCTGTGCGTCGGACCCGAGCGCGTGGTCCAGGCCCAGACGCTCGCCCAAGCCGCCCGCGAGATCGGCGCGACGGCCGTCGCCCACGGCTCGACCGGCGCCGGAAACGACCAGATCCGCTTCGACGGCGCCCTGCGCCTGCTGGCCGACGACCTCGAGGCTATGGCCCCGATCCGAACACTCGCGCTGTCGCGAGAAGCCTCCACGGCCTACCTCCAAGAGCGCGGTTTCCCTGTCGAGGCGAAGACGACCGAGTACTCCGTCAATCGGGGACTGTGGGGCACGACGATCGGCGGCAAGGAGACCCACGACACGGCCGGCGTCTTGCCTGAGGACGCGTGGCCCGACACGGTCTCGCCCTCGAGGGCGCCGGACCAGCCGCACCACCTCGAGGTCGCGTTCGAGTCCGGCGTCCCGGTCGCCCTCGATGGCGAAGCGCTCGACCCGGTCGCGCTGGTGGAAAAACTCAATCGCGGGGGCGCGGCGCACGGTGTCGGGCGGGGGATCCACGTGGGGGACACCATCTTGGGCATCAAGGGCCGAATCGCGTTTGAGGCGCCCGGCGCGCTGACGCTCATCGCGGCCCACCGCGAGCTCGAGAAGCTGGTCCTGACGCAACACCAGCTCGTCCAGTCCGGCATCCTGGGCGATTTCTACGGCCGGCTTGTCCACGAGGGCCAGTTCTTCGACCCCGTCTGCCGCGACCTCGAGGCCTTCCTCGACAGCGCGCAGCACCGTGTGACCGGGACCGTCACCGTCGAGTGGTTCAAGGGCGCGATCCGAGTCCTGGGAGGCGTCTCGCCGCACTCGCTGTTCGACGCCGGCGCCGCCCGCTACGGTGAGGACCACGCCCTGTGGTCCGGCCGCGACGCCCAGGGCTTCGCCCAGATCTACGGGCTCCAGGCCCGACTCGCCGCTCGCGCCGGAAGCTGACCCGCCCTCGAGGCTACCCACCGATGCCTCGTCCTCGAGGCCGACACCGCCTAAACAGACAATGCCGACACGATCCATCACGACGTTGACCGTCGACCATGTTGCCAGTAGTGCCGGACCGTGCGGTCTAGGGCACGACGTTCAGGTCTCGCCCTACGTCGTCGCGGAAGAGGGCTACGTCCTGGCCGTCCGCGCCCTCGATGACAAAGACGTCTACAACCAACTCGAGGGCGCCGACGGCGTCTTCCGACGAATCGAGAAGGGCCAGACGCTGGTCGCGTCGCTTGGGGAGAGGCAAGCGCTCAAGGGCTACTCGGGCCGGATCCCGCGGCACGTCGCGCCGGGCGACACGCTGCACGTCCAGAACATGGGCGGCATCCTGGGCAAGGTGGCGACCCCGCACCCCGACCTCGGCCCCGCCCTGCGCGTCGAGGTCCTGGGCGCCGTCCTCGAGGGCGACCCGCCTCGGCACGCGCGGATTCAGGACACGGCCATCGAGCCGGTCGAGACGCTGCAGGTCTCGGCGCCGTTGGTGATGGTGTCGGGGACGGCGATGAACACGGGGAAGA
>NZ_JBARYR010000329.1:0-6716 GCF_049648075.1 Rubrivirga sp.
GCTCGAACACGGCGACGACGCGGCGACCCGGCCAGCGCTCCCTCACGCCCCGGACGGTCGCTTCGACGGCCGTCGGGTGGTGCGCGAAGTCGTCGATGACGAGTACGCCGCGCGCGTCGGCGGCGACCTCCTGGCGGCGCTTCATACCCTGAAACGAGCCCAATCCATCGGCGACTTGTTGCGGCGTGGCGCCCGCGTCGAGGGCGATGGCGGCGACGGCGAGCGCGTTGAGCGCGTTGTAGCGCCCGCCCATTGGGAGACGCACGTCGGCGACGGGCTCGCCGTGGACGACCAACCGGAACGTCTGCCCGCCCTCGACGGCCTCGAGGTCGCGAGCTGCGACGTGGAACGTGACGCCGGTCGGTTCGGCGCCCTCGACGCCGTAGAGCCGGACGCGCGCCCACGTCCGCTTGGCCAGCTTGCGGACCTCCTCGTCCTCGCCGTTGAGCACCAAGAGTCCGTCCGGCGGCGGGAGGGCCGCGAAGGCGTGGAAAGCGCGCAGGTACTCGGGCCAGTCCGAGTAGATGTCGGCGTGGTCGAACTCCAAGCTGGTCACGACCGCGCGGTGCGGCCGGTACAGGATCATCTTGGGCCGCTTGTCGAAGTAGGCCGCGTCGTACTCGTCGCCCTCGACGCAAAACACGCGTCCGGTCCCGAGCCCCGCCGTCCGCTCCTCGCCGACCAGCACGCCGCCGACCAGGAAGCCCGGGTCGAGGCCGGCCGAGCGCAGCACGTGGACGAGCATCCCGGTCGTGGTCGTCTTGCCGTGCGTCCCTGCGACGACGGCCGGCTGGCGGCTCGACAGGAACAGGTGCGCCAGAGTCTCGGGTAGCGACGCCTGGGTCAGCCCGCGCTCGCGCGCGGCGGCGGCCTCGGGGTGGGTCGGCGTGCTCGCGTTGCCCACCACGACCACGTCTGGGACGGGGTCGAGGTGGTCTGGGTCGTAGCCCTCGAGGACGGGAATGCCGGCGGCCTCGAGGCGCGTCGACATGGGCGGGTAGGCGGCCTCGTCCGAGCCCCGGACGTCGTAGCCGGCCTCGGCCATCAGCTCGGCGAGCGCACCCATCCCCTTGCCGCAGATCCCGATAAAGTGAGCGCTCTTGATCTCGCTCGGAGGTGGCAGTGGCGGCCGGTCGAAGACGCGGAGGTCGGCGTCGGCGAAGTCTTCCAGGCGGCGCATACGGGCGGGAATCGAGGGCACGGAAACTACCCCGCCCTCGAGGAAGGTCCCGGCCGATGACCCCTACCGCTCCTCGGATCCACAGGAAGGAGAAGCCATCACCTCCAGGACCTCGTGGGCCTCCTCTCCAACCTCTGAAACAACCTGACCGGAAACGGGCCGATCTCTCCCTCGGGCCTACCGACGGGACGCGGGGAGAGCCGGCCTCCTTCACAGTCCACGTCAACGTGCGCGACGAAGACATCGACGTGTCGAAGGGGACCGTCAAGGTCACGTGCGTCGAGCGCGTCTCCGTGCCCGAGCGGACGACCTCGAGGCCGAACGACGACGGCCCGCGCCGGGCCTCGGGCGGCGACGTCACGGCCAGCCTGCCCGACCGTGATGGCCTGGCATCGGCCGCGGTCCGCCTCGAGGCCGGGTCGTCGCACACCTTCGAGACCGAGGTCTCCATCCCCGAGAACCTGCCGCCGCCGGTGGCGGGCCGCAACGCGCGCTTCGAGTGGCAGGCCTCCGCGTCGCTCGACACGAAGGGCAACGATCCGGACAGCGGCTGGCAGACGTCCCGCGTCTGGTGACCGCCGGCCTCGAGGCCGAGCGAGGTTCTGCGGTGCGCCCTCGAGGACGACCCGTCTCGGTGCGGGCCGGGTCGTCCTCGGGGGCGCTACCCGACGGCGGGCGGCTCGCCGCCGGTGATCCCGAACTGAGCGGCCGCCTTCTGCTCCTGGACCTTCTGTTCGAGGATGGCCTCGGCGTCCGTTCCCTCCTCGATGATGCCGAGGCGCGCGGCGCGTTCGGCCCAGCGCTCACGAGCCGCCGTCTGCATGTCGTGGTCGTGGTCGGTCTCGTCCTGGATCTCGAGTCCGAGCAGCGTCTCGACGACGTCCTCCATCGTCGCGACGCCGGCCGTGCCGCCGTACTCCCCGACGACCAACGCGAGGTGCTCGCGGCGGTCGAGGAGCCGCTCGAAGAGTTCGGGGAGGGGGAGCGAGTCGGGGACGGTCAGGATCTCGCGGGTTAGGTCGGCGGCTCGCGCGTCGGGCTTCCCGTTGGCGACGGCCTGCAGCACGTCGTCACGCAGGACCATACCCGTGATGTGGTCCCGGTTGTCTTCGTAGATGGGCAGACGAGAGAACGGCTGGCCGTCCTCCGCGATCTCGCGGACGGGCGTGTCCTCCGAGTAGGCGACCATCACGGTGCGCGGTGTCATGACGTCCTTCGCCTTGAGCTGGCGGAAGCGGAACAGGCTGCGTAGGATGCGGCCCTCGGTCTCGTCGAACACGCCCTCCTCGGTTCCGATCTGGGCGAGCGCGGCGAGCTCCTCACGGCTAACGGCGCCCTCCTTCTCGCCCCGAGCGATCAGCTTGGTGATGCCCTGGGACAGCCACACCAGCGGCAGCGTGATCAAAATCAGGATGGGCAGGATCCGTGAGACGAGCGGGGCCAGCCCGCGCCAGTAGACCGCGCCCAGCGTCTTCGGGATGATCTCCGACAGGACCAGGATGCCGAGGGTCAGAATGGCTGAGAAGACCCCTATGAACTCGTTGCCATAGATGGCTGCGGCCTGTGCGCCGGCGCCCGCCGCACCGATGGTGTGGGCAACCGTGTTCAAGCTCAGGATGGCCGCCAGCGGACGCTCGACGTCGGCCTTGTACTCCTTGAGGCGAGCCGCCGCACTCGGGTTCTTGTCGGCCAGCGTCCCCATGTAGGCCGGCGACACGCTCAGCAGCACGGCCTCGAGGACGGAGCACAGGAAGCTCACGCCGATCGCGACCGAGATGTAGATGATCAGCAGGGTGAGCGAGCCGGAGCCGGTCGCGGCGCCGGTCGGGCCGGGGACGAGAGCGAGGAGCGAGGCGAGGTCGAACATGAAAGCGCAGATGGGCACCCGGTCTACTCCGGCAATCCCACGTCGGGTCCGCGTCCTCGAGGACGGCTAACCTGGGATCGAGAGCCCGGCGTCCTCGAGGCGTTGTCTCGCTTCGGCCACGCGAGGGTGAACCGGGCTCAGGGCCTCGAGAAGTCGAGGGTAGCTACGCCGTAGCAATCGCTCGCCCTCCGCTCGGCGCCCGAGCCGCAGCAAGCACTCGCCCATCACGCTCTCCCCGTTGCTGAGAATCCAGTGGCTTTCAGGGAGCATCCCGACGCGCGTCTCCTGGCTCTCTTGGAGAAGCCGAAGTCCGCGTTCTGGGTCCGAGCTTTGACAAGCCGTCGTGCCGACCATGTTCTGGGCGAAAGCCGTCATAAAGTCGTCGTCGCCGAGTACCCGGCGGGCGTCCTCGAGGACGGCGTCTCCATCGCGCTGTGCGTCTTCGATGCGGCCAATCCTGCGGAGCGTGCCGACCCGGTTGATCCGAATGCTGAACGTGCCAGGATGCTCCAAGCCCAGGAGGTCGGTGGCGATGTCGATGGCCTCCTGGTACAGCTCCATCGCCCTCGGACCTTGCTCCGGTCCGAGTTCGGAAAGGACGGCAGCCTGGTTCCCAAGCGCAAACGAGAGCTCGTAGCGAGCATTCGTACCCTTCGCCCGGAAGGCATCTACGATCTTGTCGAGCGTTTCAGCCGCCTCCTGAAATCGACCTCGATTGGTATTGAGGAGGGCGAGGTTGTTGAGCGTCGAGAAGTAGAGGTCGTACTCCGGGTCGCTGTACGTGAGCGACTCCCTGAATGCGGCCTCCGCCTCTTCGATTCGATCCTCGAGCTCGAGGGACGCGCCCATTGCGGAGAGAGTGCTCGCCAAGAGCTTCGTGTGGACCTCGTTCGTCGTGTCCTGCGCGACCACGTCCCGCATTCGCTGGACGGCGGCCTCGTGATGGGGAATCGCTTGGGCCGCTCGTCCACTTTCGGCGAGCGCGAGCGCGAGCGCGTGTTGGGCGGACCCGGGACGGAAGCCCTGGGCGTCATCTGAAAACAGCTCGATCGCTCGTCGGGCGTGATGCTCGGCTTGGTCCAAGAGGCCTCGGCCGAGGTACACATTGGCGAGCGACGTGTGGATGACAGCCGCGACGGCCGGCTCGGTCTCGTCCTCGACGCGGACAGCGGCACTATCGAGGACCACGCTGATCGGCGTGTCGGCGTCGCCCTCGCTCGGGTTGCCGACCAAGATGGTGTCCTCGAGGAAGCCGAACGCCCCCTCCGTCTCCGCGAGCGCAGCCTCGGCCCGCGTGGCCTCGGCGCGTGCCTCTCCAGCTTGCCACAATGCCGCGCCGAGTCCACTCACGAGCGCGACCAGCGCGACGGCCACCGCGGCGGCTGCGGCCCGATGTCGGCGAACGAACCGGCCGACCCGGTAGCTCATCGTCGCCGGCCGGGCTTCGACCGGCAAGCCTGAAAGGTGTCGCTCCAGATCGTCAGCGAGCGCTGCGGCCGTCGGATAGCGCCGCTCGGGCTCTTTCGCCAGCGCCTTGAGCACGATCGTGTCGAGGTCGCCCTCGAGGGCGCGGTTCTCCGTCCTCGAGGACGGGCGCGGAGGCGTGGTCTCGCGCACGATCCGCTCGGCCTCCGACGCCGTCGCGCCCGACACGTCGTAGGGGCGCTCGCCGGTCAGGACCTCGTATAAGACCACGCCCAACGCGTAGACGTCCGTCGCCGTCGTGACCTCCTGTCCGAGAAGCTGCTCCGGTGCCGCGTAGGCCGGCGTCATGGCCGTGCCCGAGGTCTGGGTTACGTCCGTCGCGTCGAGCAGCTTGGCGATCCCGAAGTCGAGCAGCTTGGCCCGCGGCTCGCCGTCCTCGAGGACGAACACGTTGGACGGCTTGAGGTCGCGGTGGACGACCAGCCGCGCGTGGGCGTAGGCGACGGCCTCGCACACCCGGACGAACAGCCGAATGCGGTCTTCGACGGACGCCTTTGTCCTTGAAGCCCACCGCGTGATCGTCTCGCCCTCGACCAACTCGAGGACGAGGTAGGGCGTACCATCCTCTGAGACGCCGCCGTCGTAGAGCCGAGCGATGCCGGGATGCTCGAGGCGAGCCAGCGTCTGGCGCTCGGCACGGAGGCGGGCGGCGAGCTTCTTGCGTCCCGGCCCGGACCGCAGCCGCTTGAGGGCGACCTCCCGCTCGAACAGCCCGTCCGAGCGCTCGGCGCGGTACACGATGCCCATGCCGCCTTCGCCCAGCACGCCCGTTAGCCGCCACGGACCGACGGCGGTTCCAACGGGCACGTCGTCCACGACGGTGGCCTCGACCAAGGAGGAGATCGGGGAGCGGAGCGCGTCCTCGAGGTCGGCGGCGTCGCTGGCGTCGAGCAAGGCCTCGACCTCGAGGCGGAGCGCGGCGTCGACGGTGCCGTCGTCGGAGCGGCAGGCGCCCTCGAGGAACGCGTCGCGGTCGGTGGGGGGGACGTCGAGGGCGCGCCCGAGGACGTCGGAGACTCTCGACCAATCAGTGTCGTTCATGGGCGCAGGGGCTACCGGGGCAACCGAGATATGCCACCGCGCCGGCTCACGAGTCGGCGAGATGGCGCGCGAGCCAGGCCCGCGCGACGGTCCAGCGCCGCTTCGAGGTCGCGAGCGAGACGCCCAGCACCTCGGCGGTCTCCTCGTTGGTGAGCCCGGCGAAGTAGCGGAGCTCGGCCACGCGAGCGGCTTGCTCGTCGATCTGGGCCAGCTTGTCGAGGGCGGTGTCGACGGACAGCGTCTCGTCCAAGTCGACACGTGGGGACACGGCGGTCACGCCGACCTCGCGCATCTCGTCCAGCGACGCAGCCTTGCCGTCGCCCCCGCGTTTCTCCGTCGATTGGGCGCGGGCGTAGTCGACGATCACGTCGCGCATCGCACGCGAGGCGACGCGGACGAAGTGCTGGCGGTCGTTGAGGTCGAGCGCCGCCGAGCGGCCGGCGAGCTTGGCGTAGGCCTCGTGGACGACGGCCGTCGTGTTGACGGTCGGGGCGGCGCCGTTGCGGACGCGCTGCCTGTGGGCGACCGACCGGAGCTCGTCGTAGAGCTGCTCGATGACGCGGTCGAGCGCCGAGGCGTCCCCCTCGCGGACGCGGTCGAGTAGGACGGTGACGTCTGGGGCCATGAGCAAACCCGTATAGAGCCAGTAAGATAGACGAATCAAGGTGGTTCTGATCTCCGCGTCCTCGATGGCGAATGAGCCGCCTCGGGTCGCGTCCTCGAGGGCCCCGCCGCTCCTGCCCAGGCCCAGATCTCACCGGACGCCTGTGCCGGCGGCTTGGATCAGGGTGTGCTCGACGTCAACGACGTCTCGGCACTTCGGACGACGAACGGGTCTCTCTTCCGCGCGCAGAACGTCGCAGAATGTCGATAAGGGCTACGAGATGCCTCGAGGGAGCGGCCTGGGTAATGTGTTTCAGGCAGGCCTGTGGCTCGGCGGGTTGGCCAACGGCGAGGTCCGAATGGCCGGGTCCACATACGGCCCGTACGACTTCTGGCCGGGCCCTCTCGGGGGCGATCAGCCGCCGGTCGATTGCGAGCCCTTCGACCGCATCTACAAGGTCAGCCGCGCAGACGTCGCGGCCTTCGAGGCCGGCGGCACGCCCGCGCCCGACCTCGCCGAGTGGCCCGCCGCCCTAGGCG
>NZ_JBARYR010000330.1:0-12736 GCF_049648075.1 Rubrivirga sp.
TCCCGCTCCCGACACGCCATCGAACGCATGCGCTCGCGGCCCTGGCTCGGTTCGCTCTGAGCGGCCGCCAGGTTCGCAACCTGTTCGTCCCCGGACGGGACAACTACTTCGGCCTCGAGCGCTGGCCATGGTCGAGAGCGGGCTGAGCGTCCCGGTTTGAATCGTCCTCGAGGTGCGCGAGCGAGACACCAACTGGGTCTATTGAGCAAGGGGTGCAATCGACACGAGGGGTGGCCGACACCCAGACCCCTCTCTGGCCACTCATGACCTCCGTTCCCGTTCTCGGCATTCGCTACGACGCCGTCACGACCGCTGAGACCACCGACCGCGTCCTCGAATGGGCCGAGGCTGGGGAGGCCCGCTACGTCTGCTTCTCGAACGCCCACGGCGTCATCGAGGCCGAGGACGACCCGTCCTACGCGGACGTCCTCAACGGCGCTGACCTCAACGTACCCGACGGCATGAGCATCGTGCGCGCCATGCGCGCGCGTGGCGTCGATCAGCGAGACCGGGTCTACGGCCCTGACGCGACGCTGAGCGTTGCAAAGGGTGCGGCTAAGCGCGGTATCCCCGTCGCTCTCTACGGTTCGACAGAGTCCGTCCTCGAGGCGCTCAAGGGGCACCTTCCCCGGAAGGCACCCGGCCTCGAGGTCGTCGAAGCGATTTCGCCCCCATTCCGCGCATTGACCGACGACGAGGACGAGGCGTTCGTGCAGCGACTCCGAGGGTCTGGAGCTCGGATCGTGTTCGTCGGTCTGGGGTGCCCTCGCCAGGAGCGCTGGTGTGCCGAGCACGCCGAAAGAGTAGGTGCCGTGTGCATGGCCGTGGGTGCAGCCTTCGACTTCCACGCGGGCCTCCTCCGCCAAGCGCCAGGCTGGATTCAGCAGGCGGGCCTCGAGTGGGCGTACCGGTTGGCCGTCGAGCCCCGACGGCTATGGCGACGCTACGCTCGGGTCGTCCCTCGCTTTCTCGCTGGTGACACGCGTGAGCGCCGAGAGCTCGCGCGTGCGGCCTCGAGGTCGGTACCGCAGTCGGCTTCCGCATCGGTCTAGCGATTCACGTCCGTCCTCGAGACGCTGTCGGGAACCGTAGGCGGTGATGACACCGCACGGTTGAGGGTGAACGGGTGGTGTGGTCTCGATGTTGAGACGTACAGAACGATTCACGTGAAGAGGCAGCTCGGCGAGTCGGTATCACCATACCATGCACATTGTGAGTTAGTGGGAAGCGTTGGTGGGCGACTCGTTCGGTAGGTGTGTTCTGTCAAGTGAACGAGAAGAACATGGCTTGGAGCGAAATGAGAAGGATGTGGGATTTATATAGTCACAGCAAAGGTGACTTCTCCTTTGTCTTCTCATATACGATACCGCACCCCATGGCAAAGGCAAAGTCGACCCGCAAGAACACCGCCTTCGAGTTCGAGACCATCTCTCAGAAGGAGGCGACGGAGCGCCGTAGTTCGAAGGGGACCCGGAGAAGCAAGTACAGCCCGATCGGAGAGCGGTTTAGCGATCTCAAAAGGGGGGAAGTGCTTGCGTTCAAGGCGAGCAAGAATGAAGTCCAGGGTGTCCGAAACTATATGCGCCGTAACTTCGAAGACGAGCATCAGGTGAACAGCCGTAGCGCTGAGGGGGACATGTTCGAGGTCCACATCTCTCGCATCTAGGGACGCTGCTTCTCCACCCTCACACGAGGCCGCCCGGTAGAGACCGTGTGGCCTCGTTTCGTTGTGTACCGGTCGTGACACAATCGAGGGCGAGAGGCTGGCCTGGGACTGCTGGAACGGGATTGGCACGTCCCAGAAGCCAACGCCCGCTCTCCTCGCATGAACGTCCTCCTCTTTGGCCATGACGGCTACATCGGAACGGTGCTCGCACCGCTTCTGCGTGCTGCTGGACACGCCGTCACTGGCGCCGACGCCGAGTGGTTTTCGGCCTGTCGCTTTGGTCCACAGCCGGCCCCTCCGACTTCGAGGCGCCTGGACGTGCGCGACGCGACGGTCGCCGACCTCGAGGGCTTCGACGCGGTCGTCCATCTCGCGAACCTGTCGAACGACCCGTTGGGCAACCTGAGTCCTGGCCTCACGGACCGGGTCAATGCCCAGGCGTCGGTGCGGCTCGGCGAGATCGCGAGGGAGGCCGGCGTGGGCCGGTTTGTCTTCGCCTCGTCGTGCAGCCTGTACGGCGCGGCGGGCCAAGACGCCGTCACGGAAGAGGCCGACTTCAACCCGGTCACGCCATACGGCCAGGCCAAGGTGGACGCCGAGCGTGGGCTTCGTGCGCTCGCGTCGAGCGGATTCTCTCCGGTCTACTTGCGCAACGCCACGGTCTACGGCGCCTCACCTCGCCTTCGGTTCGACTTGGTCGTCAACAATCTGACGGCGTGGGCCGTTGCGACCGGGGCCATCCGCATGAAGAGCGACGGCACGCCGTGGCGCCCGCTCGTCCACGTCGAGGACGTGTCCCGCGCCGTCGTCGCCGCCCTCGAGGCCGACCGCGACGCGGTGCACGACCAAGCGTTCAACGTGGGCCGTGAGGGAGAGAACTACCAAATCCGTGACGTCGCGACGATCGTGGGGGAGGAGGTCCCGGACTGCCAGGTGACGTTCGCGGACGGAGCCTCGCCCGACACCCGGTCCTACCGCGTGAGCTTCGCCAAGATCGCCGAGCGATTGCCCGCGTGGCGGCCGACGTGGACCGTACGGGACGGCGTCCGGCAGGTCCGCGACACGCTCACTGGCCTCGACCTTCAGCCAGACGTCTTCGAGGGACCTCGCTACTCGCGCATCGCCCACCTGCAGTCCCTGCTCGAGGACGGCGGCCTAACGCGCGACTTGCGGTGGGCCGACCCAGCGTCTGGTCCGCGCGTCCTCGAGGACGGTCGTTCCACTCCCGCGCTCGCCTGATCCATGCAGATCCTCGATTCGCCCCGCCCGCTTCCTGCCGACGTTCCCGACCAGGGCTTCCCGTGTCGCTCGTGCGGCACGCCGCTCCGGTTCTCGATGGTCGACCTCGGGTCGAGCCCGCCGTGCCAGAACGTGGTCCAGCCCGAAGACCTCCGGCTCGGCGAGACGTTCTACCCGTTGCACGCGTTCGTCTGCCACGAGTGCTCGCTCGTCCAGATCGACGAGGTCGTGCCCCCGGAGGCCATCTTCCAGGGCGAGTACGCCTACTTCTCCTCGTACTCCGACTCGTGGGTCGCCCACGCGGAGCGCTACGTCGAGGACGTGACCGAGCGGTTCGGCCTCGGACCGGACTCGCTCATGGTCGAGATCGCCTCCAACGACGGGTACCTGTTGCAGCACGCCGTGGCGAGAGGGATCCCGTGTCTCGGCGTCGAGCCGGCGGCCAACGTCGCCGAGGCCGCTCGTGAAAAGGGCGTCCCGACGCGCGTCGCGTTTTTCGGCCTCGAAGAAGCACGGGCGATGCGGGCAGACGGCCTCGAGGCCGACGTGATCGCGGCCAACAACGTGCTCGCACACACACCGCATCTGAACTCGTTCGTCGCCGGCCTCGAGGTCGTGCTGGCCGAGGGCGGCGTCGCGACCGTCGAGTTCCCGCACCTGGTCGAACTGATCGACAACAACCAGTTCGACACGATCTACCACGAGCACTTCAGCTACTTCTCGTTCACGGCTGTGCAGCGCGTGTTCGCGCGCCACGGACTGACCTTGTTCGACGTCGAGAAACTGCCGACGCACGGCGGATCGCTCCGCATCTACGCCCGTCGTGACGCGGATGCGTCAAAGCCCATTTCGGACCGGGTCCGCGCCCTCGAGGCCGCCGAGCAAGAGTGGGGCGTGGACGACTTGGCGACCTACGCGGCGTTTGCCGAGCAGGTACGGGAGACCAAGCGCGGTTTGCTCGACTTCCTGATCTCGGCGCGTCGCGAGGGGAAAACGGTCGTCGGCTACGGGGCGCCGGGGAAGGGAAACACCCTGCTCAACTACTGCGGCATCCGAACGGACTTGGTCGACTACACCGTGGACCGCAATCCGTACAAGCAGGGCACCTACACGCCCGGCGCGCGGCTCCCCGTCTACGACCCGTCCATGATCGAGGAGACCCAGCCCGACTACGTCCTCATCTTGCCCTGGAACCTGCGTGACGAGATCGCAGACCAGATGGCCCACGTTCGGTCGTGGGGCGGGCAGTTCGTCGTTCCAATCCCGCGCGTCGAGGTGTTTTAGAGCTCCCCCCAAGCCCTCAGTTCCACTCGCGAGGTCGAGGGTCGGCGGGTCGCCCTCGAGGCCGGTCCATCGAGGCCGACACGACAGCATTTCCCCATTCTGGCACTGTGACCATCGAGCCAACCGACATCCCCGGCTGTGTCGTCGTCCACCCCCGACGGCATGAGGACGACCGGGGCCACTTTGCCCGGACGTGGGACGGCGACGTCCTCGAGGCCGCCGGCCTCAACGGCACCGTCGCGCAGTGCTCGACATCGTTCAACCGCGAGCGCGGAACGTTGCGCGGGATGCACCTCCAGGACACGCCGCACCAAGAGGCCAAGCTGGTCCGGTGCACGCGGGGCTCCATGTGGGACGTGTGCCTGGACCTCCGGCCGGACTCTCCGACCCGCCACCGGTGGCACGGAGAAATCCTCTCTGCCGAGAACGGGGTCGGGCTGTACATCCCGGAAGGGTGCGCACACGGCTTCCTCACCCTCGAGGACGAGACGGAGGTCTTTTACATGATCTCGGCACGCTACGCGCCGGACGCCGGTCGCGGCGTCCACTACGAGGACCCCGCGTTTGCCATCGAGTGGCCGGGCGAGGTCCGTGCGGTCCATCCGCGCGACGCTAGCTACCCGTTCGTGTGAATCATGGCCAAGAGACTAAGGGGGCGCATTAGTGCCGTCGCTGTATCATGAGCGCGACGCTCACACGACGACATGCTCGACGCTCAGGCCCGCACTCAACTCCAGTCATTGGTCGGCTGTCTGGAGGTTCTGCAGCAGGCACCGGTGCCTCCCGCTCAGCGAAACCGCCTCGATGAGGCCGTTCAGTCCGTCCTCGACGTGCTGGACGAGTTGGGCGACAGGGCGCTCGCGCGAGTGTTCAATGGTGAACGTCTGCGCCGATATTCTCGGACGTCGCCTACTGCGGGGGCGGGAACGCCTCGTGCCCTCATCGTCGAGGACGACCCGACCAACACGCGGGTCGCGATCGACATGCTCAACGTCCTCGGCCTCGAGGCCGACTCGGTCGCGACCGGCGAGGAAGCCCTCGATAGGGTCGATACCGGCGAGTACGACATCGTCCTGATGGACGTGATGTTGCCGGCCGCCAGTGGGATCGAGATCACGGCCGAGATTCGAAAGCGGTCCGTCCGCCAGCCGTTCATCGTCGGAGTGACGGCGCTTCCCGCGGCGGAGAAAGAGAGCATCGCCGCGGGGATGGACGCGTTCCTCGCCAAGCCGATGCGGCTGAACGAGATCGCCAAGACGCTCGGCTTGGGGAACGTGATGGACCGAGCAGGGGAGCCGAGCGTCTAGTTGTAGCCGGCCGCCGTCAAGAGTTCGTCGGTCGCCTGGGCGCTCCAGCCCTCGATGGCCTCGTCGCCGACGACGACGAGGGGGATCCCGCCGGTCCCGCCTCGGGCGGCGTACTCCTGGGCGCCCGCCTCGCTGGCCTCGATGTCGACCACGCGGTGGGGGATCTCTTCCGCGGCGAGGTACTCACGGGCCTGGCGGCAGTACGGGCACCACGACGTGACGTAGACCACGACCTCGGGCCGGACCGCGCTCACGCCGCCGTCTGCCGCATCGTCCTCGAGGGCGGCCTCGTCGGCATCGGCGGGCAGAGGCTCGGGAGTGGCGACCTCGAGGGCGGCCACGGGCTCCGACTCCTCAGGCGGTGCGGTCTGGCAGCCGACCAAGAAGGCGAGGGCGAAGAGAGCTCGGGTCATGGTCGGGTTCAGCGGAAAGGCGTGACGCGGCGAGAGCGCTCGGCAGAGACGTCTCAGTCCTCAAGATCCGTACGTCGGCACGCCGCCTTGGTCTCTTTCTCGTTTCCCAGGCAACGTGCAGGCGGCCTCGAGGACGACACGGTCGGCATGCACACCTGTTTGAGGACACGCCCTCGAGGCCGAGCGGGGATCCCTGCCCTGGGCTACCCGTAGGGGGGCGCTGCGACTCTTTCGACCCTATGCCTACCGATTCCGCCCTCGCGGCCGCGACGCCCACTGACCACTCTGCGTTTGAGTTTGTGCGCGCGTCGGGTGGTGTCGAGGAATACCGCCACCTCGAGAATGGGCTGACCGTCCTCCTCGCTCCCGAGGCGGCCGTACCCGTCGTCGCGTTTCAGGTGACGTATCGCGTCGGAAGCCGGAACGAAGGGGCAGGGCTGACGGGTGCGACGCACCTGCTCGAGCACTTGATGTTTAAGGGCACGGACCGGTTCAACCGCGACCTGGGCACGAGCGTGTTCCAACGGCTCCAGGCCGTCGGTGGGCAGGTCAACGCGACGACGTGGTACGACCGGACGAACTACTACGCGCTTTTGCCGAGCGAGCACCTAGAGCGGGCCGTCGAAATCGAGGCCGACCGGATGCGCGGCGCCCGTGTCCGAGATGAGGACCTGGCGAGCGAGCGGACCGTCGTGCTGAACGAGCTGGACCAGGGCGAGAATCAGCCCGTCCGCAAGCTGCTCCACGCGACGTACGCGACGGCGTACCAGGCGCACCCGTACGGCCACCCGGTGATCGGCTGGCGGAGCGACGTCGAGACGGTCACCGCCGAGGGGCTGCGCCACTTTTACGACACCTACTATTGGCCTCGAAACGCGACCGCGACCGTCGTCGGCGCGTTCGATCGTGGGGACGCTCTCGACCTGATCGAGGCGCACTTCGGCGCCATCCCCTCGGGTCCCGACGAAGATCCCGACGCCCCCGAGCCGCTCGTCCACCGCGACGCGGACGACGCCGTCACGCGAGAGCCCGAGCAACGTGGCGAGCGCCGCGTCGTCGTCAAGCAGGCCGGCGAACTCGGAACGGTGCTGCTCGCGTACAAGGCACCGCACGGCCTCGATGAGACTGCCGACGCCCTCGATGTCCTCGTCCAGATCCTGGGCGCCGGCAAAAGCAGCCGGCTGTACCGAGCGCTCACCGACACCGGCATCAGCACGTCCGCGTCCGCCTACTTCCCGCGCTTGCGCGATCCCGGCCTGTTCGTGGCCTACGCGACGCTCGCGCCCGACGTCGAGCACGCCGCCGCCGAGGACGCGCTCAAGTCCGCCCTCGAGGCCGTGGCGCAGGATGGCGTGACGGACACCGAGCTCGCACGAGCGCGCCGGCAAGTGGTTGCCCAGGAAGCGTTCGAGCGCGACGGGCCGTTTTCGGTCGTGGCCCAAATCAACGAGGCCGTCGCCGTCGGCGACTGGACGTTGTTCGCCGAGTACCGCGGCCGCATCGAGGCCGTCACCGCCGCCGACGTTCAGGCGGCCGCCGCGTCCGTCCTCGATGACGACCGGCTGACGGTCGGCTGGTACGTCCCGCTCGCCGACTAAGCGTCCTCGAGGGCGAGTCTCGCCCTTTCTCTTTGCTTTCCGATCTGTGCCCGACGTCTCGCTCGCCTCCCGTGTCCTCGCCCTCGAGGCCGGCCCCGCCGACCTTCTCGTTCTACCAACCGACGTCCGCGACGTGGTGAGCTTTCGCGGCTCCTTCGAGTCGGCTCCCGATCTGGGAGTCGCGGACGACGTGGTGCAGTCGCTCGTCGCCGGGCTGCTCGACAAGGGGACGAAGCACCGCGATCGGTTCGAGGTCTCGGAAGCGCTGGAGGGTCGAGGCGCCCAACTCTCGTTCTACTCCGACGGGCTCCGGATGGGGTTCGCCGGCCGCGCCCTGCGTGACGACCTGCCCGACGTGATCGCGCTCTTGGCCGAGCAGCTTCTCGAGCCCGCCCTCGAGGACGCCGAGATCGAAAAGGCGATCGTCCGTGCGACGGCGAGCGTCCGGCGCTCACGCGAGTCGACCGGCTCCCAGGCGTCGGGGGCGTTCGCGCGTCGGCTCTACGGCGAGGCTCACCCGAACTACGTGCTGGAGCCGGACGACGAACTGGATCGGCTGAAGGCGCTCACGCCGGACGAGATCCGGTCCTACCACGAGACTCACGTCGGGTCCGATGGACTGACGGTCGCCGTCGTGGGAGACGTCGACATTGAGGCGACGCAGTCCGCCTTTGCGAGCGCGCTCGGCGAGTGGGCTCGGCACGGACGATCGCCACAGTTCGAGCCGTCTCCGGCGCCCCAGCCGCCCGGTCGCGTCGTGGTCGAGATGGCCGACCGCCGCAACCTCGACGTCCGCATCGGCCACGCCGTCGACCTGCGCCGCGACTCCGACGACTTTTTGGCGGCCTACGCCGGCGTCTTTGCTCTCGGCGGCAACTTCTCTGGCCGCTTGATGCAGACCGTCCGCGACGAGCAAGGCTTGACGTACGGAATCGGCTCGGACCTTGGCGCGCCGTCCGTCCGCCACGACGGGCACGTTCGCGTTCGAGTCGCCCTGAGCCAGGAGAACCTCGAGCGCGGCATCGAGGCCACGCGTGCCGAGGTGGCCGCGTTCGTCCTCGAGGGCGTGTCTCCCGAGGTCTTGGAGCAGACGCAGACGACGTTGGCCGGTCGGCACGTCGTCGGGTTGGCCACGACGGGCGGCGTTGCGGCGCGGTTGCTGATCAACGCGGAGCGGGGCTTCGAGGTCGGATACCTCGACGCGTACCCGGACCTGGTCTCCGCCTTGACGGCGGACGATGTGACGGGCGCGGTTCAGCGCCACATCCGGCCCGACGAGTTCCAGGTCGCCGTCGCGGGGACGCTCCCGGAGTAGAGACCTCGCGGTCGGCGCTTGGTCAGGGAGATTCCCAGATCGGCGGTTCCGGTCAGATTTGACAGGATCCACGTTGGGACGTTGGAACGGCGAGAGATCGGGACCGGTCCGATAGGTCCTCTCTCCCAACACCACTCTATCCCATGGATCGCACAGACATTCTCAACACCTACGCCACGGACATGGCGGCCGTCGAAACGCACATCCGCGAGGCCGTCGAGCGCCAACTCGCCTCTGACGACACGGCCAAGTACCCCGACGCGGTCCGCGTCCTGTCGTCGCTCAAGACGACGCTCGACCGTCACGTCACCGGCCTCGAGGGCTACCTCGAAGGAACCGAAGGCGGAGGGATCAAGGAGGCCGTCAAGGACGCCGTGCTCGGCGCCTTGGGCGTCGCCGCCGGCTTCTACGACCAGCTCCGCCAGACCGACAAGGTCTCCCGGATGGTCCGCGACTCGTACACGGCGACGAGCCTGGCCGCGATCAGCTACCACATGCTGTACACGACCGCCCTCGCTCTCAAGGCCGACGACTTGGCAGCGCTCGCGCTCTCGAACCTAAAGGACCTGACAAAGGTCATCGGCGATCTCTCGGAGGCCGTCTGCACCGTCGTGGCGCAGGAGCTGACCGACGAGGACAAGACGATTGACCCGAACGTGGGGATGGAAGCCGTTAAGGCCACCCAGAAAGCCTGGGCCGGCACCGACGACGCCTAGGCCCCCAGCCGCTTCGTTCGATCCGGGCCGCTCTCTCACGAGGGCGGCCCTTTTTTCGTCCTCGAGGTCGGGCTTAGTACCGCTCGGACTGGAACGGCAGGCCCCACCGAAGCTGGAGCGACCCGACGACCGCCCGGTCCAGGCCGGTCTCCGCGTCGTCGACCGACTGGTAGACGGCCGCGCCCTCGAGGACGAGCCTCGGCAGGATCTCGTAGCCGGCGCGGGCCTCGACGAGCCACTCGGTCTGTCGAACGCCGTCGAACTGGGGGGCGCTGTTGGAGACCCGGAGCTCGTAGCTCCGCGTCGGATCGGTGCCGACGGTGCTGTCGGCCTGGGGCTCGCGGCCTCGGCGCGTCCGCGCGACGGTGATCCCGGCCGTGGCCTTGAGCGTCGGTCGGTAGTCGAGGGCGAGCATCACGTCGTCCGCGTTGGGCCCGACGGGATGCCCGACGACGTCGCCGTAGTGGACGTAGGCGCTCGAGACCGTCCGGTGGCCGTAGAGGTGGGGGCGGAGCCACGCGTACTCGCCGCGGGCCTCCAAGCCGGACACGCCCAGGTCGACGGTGTGGAAGCCCGCGAGGGCGCCAAATTTATTCGTCCAGGCATCGGTGCCGAAATCTTGAGCTCGGAACTCGTCGATAAGGAGTTGGCCGTACACACGAGCGCCGTCGATGGGTCGGGCGGAGGCCCCGAGCCCGATCAGTGCGTTGTCGCCGGACCCGAGCTCGCTCTCGACGGACCGATAGAAGATGACCGGGTTGAGGTACCCGAGCTCGAACCCCCGCCGGTTGGCGTTCATCGTGTCGTCGTGGAAGATCACGGCCTCGAAGGCCTCGAGCTCGACGCGCCCGATCTCGAGGGCGAACCGGTGGAAGGCGCCGTACTTCGAGGGGAGTACTACGTCGCGGCCCCGGGCGTCTCGGTCAGGCGTCGTGAAGCGGGCGAACGTGGACGCGTAGGTGACCGGTCCCGCCTGAGCGCGGAGCTGGAGGTGGTCGTAGGGAGCGGAATAGTCGGAGAGAAACAGCGTGCCGCGGCTTGCGCCCCAGCGGTTCCGGTCTCGCCCGAACCGGGCCTCGATGAACCGGTCGCGATAGCCGACGACGCCCTCGGCCGTGAAGTACTCGTACTCGTCCTCGTTGAGGCTCTTGACGAACCCGAGTCGCGGGACGGTCCGCTGTGCGGTGTCGTACTCGTAGACCGCCGGGCGGCGCTGGCTCAAGAGCGCGCGGCTCTCGAAGAAGAGGCGCCCGAGGTGGCCGGCGGCCCGAAGCCCACGGTCGAACAGGTACGCAGGCGCGGTCGCGTCGCGGCCCTCGAGGTCGGTCCGCTGGGTCGGACCGGCAGACAGATAGAGAAGTGGCTCGAGCTCGAAGGCGTAACCGTCACCCTGGGAGCGGGAGAACGAGACGCCGTCGGCGTAGGCCCCGAGCGGGGGCTGCTGTCCGAAGGCCGTCGCGGGCGAGAGCGTTTGGTACCGCTCGAGCAACTGGCGGTCGGCCCGGCTCAGGCGGGCGGTACCGGCCTCGACGCGGGCCGCGAGCGAGTCGAGCAGGCGGCCGGCTTCCCAGGCAGAGACGGGGAGCAGGTCCGTGGCGGCGTCGGCGGGCAGGCGTCCGGCGTTGGCCTGGCGGACCAGGAAATCGGAGAGCGGGCTCTCGATCTGGACGAGCCCTTCGCGCTGGGCATCGGCCTCGAGGGCGAGACCGAGGACCGCGATGGTGACGAAGAAGAGGCGCACGGGACGGGAGGGGACCGCCTCGAAGCTAGCCGCCAATCGTCCGCCGCCGTCCGGCCCTTCCGCTTGCCCCGGAGGGGCGCTAGCCGTCCGTGAAGCGGATGAGCGGGTCGTCCTCATCCTCTTCGTCGTCGTTGTTGAGGACCGCCGTCAAGATCAAGTACGGGATGATGGCGCCGCCCTGCGAGAAGATGGCCGCGATCACCCAGCCGATGCGGACGACCGTCGGGTCCAGGCCGAAGTAGTTCGCCATGCCGGCTGCGACGCCGGTCACCTTGCGGTTCTTGCGGTCCTTCATCAGCTTCGTCCGACCGGCACGACGCGCCTTAGCTCGGCGCGCCCGCGCCTCGTCAGCGGCACGGCTCGCGGTCTTACCCGCCGCCGCGAGCGCCCGCTCGGCCTGCTTGAACGCCCTCGAGGCCCGTTCTCCGGCCTCGTCCTTGGACCGCCGTTTGCGCCCGACCGTCTTCCGTGCCGACCTCGAGGCCTGGCTCCGCTGCTGCTGGCGTCGGCGTGCCGCCCGCTTGCGGGCCTTCTTGCGCCGACGGGACGCCGGGCTCCACGACAAGACGCCGAACCCGGTCAGCATGATCAAGATCGCCGCGAAGATGGGCAGCACCTGAACCAGGTTGTACAAGAGCGCGCTTCCCAGCGGGAAGAGACCCATCAGCTGTAAGCTGTAGAGCGCCCCGAGCCCGATCAGGCCCATCCCGGACGCGGTCTGGAGATTCCAGAAGCCGGCCTTCTTCTCCTCGGCCTTCTCCTCCTCGATCTCCTGCTCGGCCATGAAGGCCGCGATGTCATCGTCGGTGACGAATCCGAACTCGTCGTCGTAGACCTCTGCGTCCTCAGAGCTCGAGCGTCGGCGGGAACGGGTGGGCATGACGGAGGGGACAGGGTTGCAAAAGGTACGGAGGGGGCCTCTCGGAGTTGCGGGGTCGGCAAGGTCCGCCCTCGAGGTCGGATCATCGAATCTGGATCGTCTCGGCGTCCGTGACCACGATGTGGACGCGCGCGTCGTGAGCCTCGACCGGCACGGTCTCGAGGACGGCGTCCTGGAACGCGACGCCGATACGGGTTGCATCAGTTTCGGTCAGAAACGTGTCGTAGTAGCCACCGCCCATGCCCAGGCGCGTCCCGTCGCGACCGAACGCCAGGCCCGGCACGACGACGGCCTCGAGGTCGGCGGGGGTGACGAGTGACGCCGTCGTCGGGGGCTCCACCAGCCCCCACGGTCCGGGGACGAGCGCGTCGGCGTCGGCTTCGCCGGCCTGACGGCTCTCGAGGACGCGGTGCTCCAATCGTCGTGGCCCCGTCACGACGGGCAGGACGACGGTCCGCCCTCGACGCCTGAGCCGATCCGCCAAGGCACGGAGGTCAACCTCGCCACGTAGAGGCCAGAATAGGTGGACCGTGTTGGCCTCGAGGTCGTGGAGCACCGCTTCGACGCGACGCGAGAT
>NZ_JBARYR010000331.1:0-6362 GCF_049648075.1 Rubrivirga sp.
GTTGCGGGCCATGAACCCGGTCGCGGTCATGATCGACGAGGCGGACGCGGCCCTCGGAGACCGGTCCTCTTCAGGCGACAGCGGCGTCTCGAGCCGCGGGTTCGGCCAGATCGCCCAGGCGATGTCGGACACCCGCTTCCGGGGTAAGATCATCTGGTTCCTGGTCACCGCCCGCCCGGACCTGATGCCGGTCGACCTTAAGCGGCAGGGCCGAGCGGAGGAGCACATCGGCCTGTTCTACCCGTCAACGCGCCAAGACCGCGAGGAGCTGCTTCGCGTCATGATGCGCAAGACTGGCGTCGAAGTCGAAATGGACGCGGTCCCCGAGGCCCTGGTCGACGGCGAGCGGACGTACTCCGGCGCCGACATGGAGGCCCTGTTGACGCGGGCCAAGTTCCGGGCCGCGACGCACGCCCTCGATGAGGACCCCGATCTCGAGGACACTGACGACGACGCATACGACGCGGAGCCCATCAAGGACGACGCCCTCGAGGGCGATGCGGAGCCCCCTCCGTCCGAAAACGGGGAGACCGACCTCGAGGACGACGCGGCCGAGCGGCCGGCCCCCGAGCCCGCGGCCGAGGGCGCCATCACGAAGGAGATCCTCGACGCCGTCGTCGAGGACTTCGTCCCGCCCTCCTACCCGCTTCAGGTCGAGCTCCAGAACCTGGTCGCCGTGATGGAATGCACGAGCCGCTCCATGCTACCGGAGCGGTTCCGTGGCTTGGAGCGCGAGGCGACCGTCCGACGCGTGGCCGAGCTCAAGCGGCTCCTGGGAGAACGGTAGGGCTCTACTTCTTGAGGTACGACTTGTACATCTTCTGGTACAGGTCGTAGTTGATGAGCACGGCTTCGGGCTCGTTGTTCTTCTGAATCATGATGCCCGTTTTAAGTCCTTTCGCCTGCTCGATCAACGCCGACGTTTTGGACCGGAGCTCCGTCACGGTTGCGATGGCTTCGATACCCTGTGTGCTGTACATCCGAGTGGTAAGGTGTGGGTGGTAACGATTGCCGCCCGCTGCTGTGGTGGTCACGGACGACGCCCTAAACTACTTATGACCACGCCTTTCAAGCTCAGTCCCAGATGTATCTCGCTCGCGTCACCGGATCTGTCGTCGCCACGCAGAAGCACGAGCGCTTCCGGAGCCATCGGTTGTTGACCGTGGACCGGATCGGCCTCGAGGGCGAGTCGCTGGGCAAGACGGAGGACGTCGCCCTCGACGCCGGCCTCGACGCCGGCCCTGGCGACGTGGTGCTGGTGGTAAAAGAGGGCGCGGTCGTAGCGGACGTGTTCGACCGGGACGCACCGCCCGGCGCACCCGCGATGCCCGCGAACGTCGTCATCGTCGCGGTCGTGGACGACTGGACAGCGCGCGCAAGCTGAGTCGTCCTCGAGGGCAACCGGGAGCGGATCGTCCTCGAGGGTGCGAGTGGCGCCGCATCGATCCCTTCATGGGCGACGTGGACCCCGATCGTAGAAGCCGGGCGCTGGGCGCACTGCTCCGAGCCAGCCTCGGCGATGCTCGAGCACGGTCAGCACGCAAGACGGTGCCCGCCTTTCCCGTCCTCTTCAATCCCGTCTGGGGACCCCGCGCGCGGTCCGGGGTATCCTGAGAAACCCTACCCTCCTAGACATGGCGAACGCTCCCTACGACGTCCTCGTAATCGGCTCCGGCCCCGGCGGCTACGAGGCCGCGATCCGCGCCCACCAGCTCGGCCTGAACGTGGCCATCGTCGAGAAGAACAAGCTCGGCGGCGTCTGCCTCAACATCGGTTGTATCCCGACCAAGGCGCTCTTGAAGTCCGCCGAGATCGCGAACCAGATGGCACACATCGCCGACTACGGGTTCACGATGCCGGGCGGCGACGGCGCGTCCCTCCCGACGCCGGACTTCGAGGCCGTGGTCAAGCGGTCACGAGGCGTGGCCGACAAGATGAACAAGGGCGTCCAGTTCCTCATGAAGAAGAACAAGGTGGACGTGTTCATGGGCAAGGCGACGCTCAAGGGCAACGGCAAGGTGACCATCGAGCCATCCGAGACGATGGACGGCGAGACCGTCGGCGAGGCCCAGGAGATCGAGGCACGGCACATCATCATCGCGACCGGCGCGCGTGCCCGCGAGATCCCGACGCTGCCGGTCGACGGGACCAAGATCATCGACTACAAGCAGGCCATGCTCCAGACCGAGCGGCCGGACTCGATGGTCATCGTCGGCGCCGGCGCCATCGGCGTCGAGTTCGCCTACGTGTACCACAACATGGGGACCGAGGTCACCATCGTCGAGCTCCAGGACCGACTCGTTCCCGTCGAGGACGTTGACGTGTCCAAGGAGCTCGGGCGGGCGTACAAGAAGATGGGCGTCAAGATCATGACCGGCTCCCAGGTCACCAACGTGGACACGTCGGGCGACGGTTGCGTGGTGACGGTCCAGACGAAGAAGGGCGACCAGACCCTCGAGGCCGACCAGGTCTTGTCCGCCATTGGCGTCGTCGGCAACGTCGAGGGTTTCGGCCTCGACGAGCTCGGCGTCGAGCACGACCGCGGCGCCATCAAGGTCGACTCGATGTACCGGACCAACATCGACGGGCTCTACGCCATCGGCGACGTCGTCGGCGGGCCGTGGCTGGCCCACGTCGCGAGCCACGAGGGCATCGTCTGCATCGAGAACATCGCCCACGAGATGGGCAAGCACGACTCGGCGCCCCACGCCGTCGACTACCTCAACGTGCCGGGCTGCACGTACTGCCTGCCCCAAATCGCATCCGTCGGATACACAGAGGAGAAGGCCAAGGAGGCCGGCTTCGACGTGTTGATCGGCAAGTTCCCGTTCGCGGCGTCCGGCAAGGCGGCCGCGATCGGAGACCAGACCGGCTTCGTCAAGGTCGTCGTCGACGAGAAGTATGGCGAGGTGCTCGGCGCCCACATCATCGGCCACGACGCGACCGAGATGATCGCGGAGGTGGTCACGGCGCGTGCGCTCGAGACGACCGCGCACGAGGTGATGGAGGCCATGCACCCACACCCGACGTTGTCGGAGGCGGTCATGGAGGCGTTCCGCGACGCCTACGGCCAGGCCATCAACGCGTAGCGCGGCTCGTCCTCGAGGTCGGAGTCGGCCTCGGGGACGCCGTGGCGGCTCTGCCCTCGAGTGAGGCGACGGAGCCTCGGCGTCGAGGGCCGGGAGCACGCGGTACCGCTACGTCCTCGAGGACGATCTATGTGCGCCCGGTCTTGCGGATTTTCGCCTCCAGCTTCCCCTCCGCTGTCGTGTGACGGTGCGCATAGGCGCCCAAGATGGTGCCCCAGATGCCGACGTTGATCATCAGCGTGGTCATGATCGCAGCCGAGTCGCCGCCCGCGAACGTCGGCCGTCCTCGAAGGCTCGGCCACCCCGCGAGCGCCCACAGCGTGGGGAGGAGCGCGTAGATCATCGCGGCCAGGATGGTCGGGCGAGGGACGAGCGTGAACGGCGCCCCCCACGCCGTGCCGATGGCCAGAAAGGCGAGCCCGCCGAACACCGTTGCGGTGACCCATCCCCCACCGAACAACTCCTGCCAGGCTCCCACGAACGGGGCCTTCGACATCAGCCCCGTAAGGACCAACAGGCCGAAAACGCCTGCGACGGCGAGGGATCCCAAGAACGCGCCCAACAAGGTGGACCGGATGATTGGATGCATGAGACGAGGGAGCGACCTCGAGGTCGCGTCGGCCTCGAGGCCGATGTGTGGAGGGGGACGGCTACGACTGCGAGGATAGCCACTCCGCGTCCTGAGTCTCGAGGAGACGTTCGATGGAATTGCGCCATTGCGACCGCTTCCCGTCCACCCTCGCTGTTGGGACCGACCTGAGCGCCCTCGAGGGCGGGACCGACAAAGGGGGTCAGTTCCTCAATCCAGTCGGTGAGCGCGATTGGGCGACGAGCCCGTCGTAGGCGAGATGGAGCACCGCTCGGACTGTTGGCGATGTCGGGTCCCCGATCCAGTCGACGAACTCAGGATAGTAGCGACTACCGAGTCACGGTCATCGAGCCCGAGCGTGACGCGGTCGCCCTCGAGGTCGTGCGGCCCGCTCGAAACCACCGTCCGTGGGACGGCGGCGAGGGTCCGCTCGGACGGGACGGCCTGGTCCGCACCGCACGGTAGCGCTTGGACACTGGCATCGCGGTACAGCGACGCGGACTCGTCCTGGCAGTCAATGCTCATCGCCAGCTCGGCCGCATCGCCGCATCGAGGCTGGCCAGCGTCCCAGCGACAGTCTGGTCGACGTGTCTCGAGGCGGTTGACGGCGACCCGGCGCAACCTGAGGCGTCGACGGCGATTAGAACCAGGCAACGAGCGGTCGTGTCGGGTGTGGCCCTGAGTCACGGCGACGCTGCCGCTCTCCCTTCCCGTTTCTCCTCTCGACCTCATGTCAAACTCCTCTCCCACCGAACGCCAAGAGCAGATCGCCAAGCTCGCCGACCTGATCGACGACATCGAGATCTGCATGTTGACGACCGTCGACACCGACGGCAAACCCTGGAGCCGCCCGATGGCGACGCAGGAGGTGTCGTTCGGCGGCGACCTGTGGTTCTTTACCCAGGCCGACTCCGAGAAAATCGACCACATCGAGCGCAACCGGAAGGTCGGCGTCGCCTTCGCGCATCCCGGCCGCCAGGACTACGTCACCATGGCCGGGACGGCGCTCGTGGTCAAGGACCGCCGCAAGGCCGAGGAGATGTGGTCCAAGAAGCTCGAGACGTGGTTCCCTGAAGGCTTGGACGACCCGTCCCTCCGCATGATCAAGGTCGAGGTCGAACGCGCGGAGTACTGGGACTCGCCCTCGAGTGCGGTCGTCTACGCGATCGGCTTCGTCAAGGCCAAGCTGACCGGCGTGCCGCCGACGTCGATCGAGGACCACGGCCGCGTGGACCTGAGCTAGCGCGCGCGTCCTCGAGATCGGCGGCAGCCTCGAGGACGGGCGGCCGCTAACGCGTCGACAGGCGGATGTCTCCGAAGTAGGCCGTCGCGGAGTTGCCCGTGTTGTCGGCGTCGCTCATGATGGCGATCCCGGCGATCGCGGGCGGCTCCTCGCCGAAGACCGCGCGGTAGTCCGCCGCGACGTCCCGTCGCTCGTTCCGCCACGTGCCGACGTTGGCGGAGCCGCTCTCGACGGGGATCATCTGGACCCAGTCCGTATAGGCGTTCGCGACGGGCCGGGTCTCGCTCGCACGGTTGGCCCACACGTAGCTGATCGCGCGGACCGGGATCTCGTCGTACCCGAGAGCCCGGAGCGCGCGGTACTTGACGCGGTCACCGAAGGACAGATCGGCCGGGTCGTAGTCGAACAAGACGTAGATCCGAGCCGGGTAGTCGTCGCCGCCTCGGCTGTTGATGTTGCCGCCCTGGATGACGTCGTCGGCCTTCCAGCGCCACGACAGCAGCGGGTAACGGTTGGTGTCGATGTCGAAGCGGCGGACCAGGCCTGACGCGGACGCATCGGCCTGGCCTCGGACGACCGTCGTTCCGCCGTCACGGACGAGCGTGTAGCGGCTTTCGGGAGCGTTGCCCAAGTTCAGCGACTGCCACCCGTTGATCGTGCCGCCGGGCGTCATGTTCGAGAACGACGCGACCGCGTAGTCTGGGAGCGCGAAGGCCGTCAGCGTGACGAGCGCTGCGACAGAGAGCAGGGAGAGGTGGGTGCGAGTCATGGCGACGGGACCGGAGGCGATGGAGGTGTCTAACCAGAGCAGCACTGGCGCGTTGCCCAGACTCCGTAGGACGCCCTCCTACTTACCCGTCAGACTCTACCGGAACTGTAAACAATGCCTCCGACAGGTCGCCATCGACCTCGACGCGCTCGACGCTCAACGTGCCCGTCTTGACCCCTGCGACGGTCTGGATGACCTGGCGCGGTACCATCACGCCGTCCGTCTCGCGGTAGTCGGAATACCGGATGGCCACGTAGTCGACCCGTCCGCCTCGACGGCGCTGTGTCGTGATCAGGTCTGGTCGTCCGTCCGCGTTGAGCCCGACCAAGATGTCGTCCTCGAGGTCGTCGACCGTGACACGAACCAGGCCGGGCGAGAGCTGGACGGCGATGACGTCCGAGCGGCCAGCGGCCAGGACGAGCGGGTGGAGCCAGTTGTCGGCCGCGACGGCGAGCTCGGCCTCGAGGTCGAGAGGTCGGGACTCGCCCTCGAGGACGGAGAACGCTCCCCGCGACGTCAACACCACGGAGCGGGTTCGTCCCGCGACGCGGACGTCCCAGCGCGTCGCGTCGGGCAGCCGGAGCGTCATCGTGGACCGGATCACGCGGTCCCGGCCGTCGATCGGCGCGTCGACGCGGGACGCGATCACGACCGACTCGAGGGCGTCGATGC